>NZ_JBLJAK010000100.1:0-3023 GCF_047530105.1 Serratia sp. T13T92
CATGCGTTGCTGACGGCGCTGAAATCGCCGGACGACGCCATCGACTGGGACACGCTGCTGCCCTGGAAAATCACCCTACCTTAAACCCCACGACCGAACACTGTGGGGATTTAACGACGCTTACTTTGTTTCGAACTCACATACTCTCAAAAGGGTGTACCCTAATGTTACACTTGGCTTTCCGTGGTTACTTGTCCTTATAATTTTTGTGTCGTACATATTATAAATGTACGATATTTTATTGTCAGTCTGTTTTTTGTTGTACGTTTCTTAATTAAATGTACAATGGGTTGTGTTTTAGAAGCCAACTAAGGCAAGGAATACTTACCCGAGGAATAATGATGAAACGCGATTACGGTGGTGTTGGTACAATAGCTTTGAGAGCAAGTGCTTTACTACAAGTCATGAGTCGAGATATTGAAGAACAGCGGAAGGAATTTAATCTGACCGAGTATCACCAGACTTATACCCGCAATTCCGTGGCTAAGTTGCCTAAACTGAGCCGCCGTATCGTTGAGCAATCAATGAAAGAGATGGAAGAACATGGATATAAGTTCAATAAAAAGCAGATCGGTAATGTCGAGCAATATGCATTAACGATTCAGAATGTTATTGATATCTATGACCATCGTAAAATCCCAAAATACCGCGATATACACAAAGAACCATATGTGATTTTTGTCGTAAACCTTAAAGGTGGTGTATCGAAGACTGTCAGTACTGTAACGTTGGCGCATGCGCTGCGTGTTCACCAAGACTTGCTGCGGCACGATTTGCGAATCCTTGTGATTGACCTAGACCCACAGGCATCCAGCACCATGTTCCTGGACCATACTCATAGTATTGGTTCAGTACTTGAAACAGCAGCTCAGGCCATGCTGAATGATCTAGATGCAGATACATTGCGTAATACAGTCATTCGCCCAACTATAATTCCTGGTGTGGACGTTATTCCTGCTTCTATTGATGATGGTTTTGTGGCCAGCCAGTGGGAGTCACTAGTGGCAGAATATTTACCGGGAATAAAACCATCAGAGGTACTCAGGAAAAAAATAATAGAGCGTGTTGCCGATGATTACGATTTCATTTTTATCGATACCGGGCCTCACCTCGACCCGTTCCTGTTAAATGGCCTTGCGGCTAGTGACCTACTGCTGACTCCCACTCCGCCCGCACAGGTTGATTTCCATTCGACGCTAAAATATCTGACTCGCCTGCCGGAGATGTTGGAGCGTCTTGAAGAAGAAGGGATAGAGCCGCGTCTGTGCGCAAACATTGGATTTATGTCGAAGATGACCAGTAAGCGTGATCATGAAACATCACATAGTTTGGCGCGAGAAGTATATGCAAGTAGCATTCTTGATTCATCTTTGCCACGTCTGGATGGATTCGAGCGCTGTGGTGAATCGTTCGATACGATAATAAGCGCCAATCCCATGTCTTACCCTGGCAGCGCTGAAGCACTAAAGAAAGCCCGCACCGAAGCTGAACGTTTTACTAAAGCAGTTTTTGATCGAATTGAATTCATCAGAGGATCGGCAGAATGAAAAAGGTTTTAGCCCGCGGACGAGTGCTGGGAAACAGTAGTTCAGAGTTTGCACGTATGCTTGAGGGCGAAGGTAATTCCAAAACTTTCACTCTAAAATCAGGTAAACAGGCGAAATTTGTTAGCACTGTTGTGCTCAGTGGTGATATCGAGTCAAAAACATTTGTTGACCCATCTGTTAACGGGCGTGATCAAACTATGCTTACGCCCGAATCTGTTAGCGACATTTCTCGTACCATTAAGCTGCAACAATTCTTCCCAGCCATTGGTCGTGAAGTTAACGGGCTTATTGAAATATTGGATGGCACTCGTCGTCGTGCCGCGTGTATCTTTAATCAGACGAAGTTTGAAATACTGGTAACGAAAGACGAAATCAGTATTACAGATGCTCGCCAACTGGCTACTGATATCCAGACGGCGCGAGAACACAGTTTACGTGAGCTTGGCAAACGCTTTGAAGTGATGTACGACAACGGTATGACCAAAGAAGAGATAGCACGAGCAGAAAACATCTCTCCCGCCAAGGTCACACGTGCGTTTCAGGCAGCCGCAGTTCCTGATGAGATGGTCGCTGTATTCCCTGTCATCAACGATATCTCCCTAACTGATTACCAGTTACTCCTTCAGGTCGCTGAAGATGCTAAGACCAAAGGTGTGTCCATACCTGAGTTGATGGAGAAGGTTCAAAAACGGGTTGCGGAGGCTGATGGGGCAAGTTTGGATAAGAAAAAAATCCTTGCGATTATTCGGGCTGAGAGCAAAAGCCTGAAACCGGTGCAAGTTAAGCAATTTGAGACAGAAAAACTGTGCGAGTTCTCCGATCGTCACCAGTATGCCAGGAAGAAAACAGATCAGAAAAAGCGGTTGGTCGTATACGAATTCTCACGTATTTCACCCACAGTACAAGCTGAAATTGATGATGCAATAAGAAAGATTATGGAGAAAACACCTGCAGATGAGTAGGATATTTCAACTGGGGCGGGTAATTCTGCCCCTCTCTTTCCTTGATTTTGCCCCACGCAAATTTCAATATTAACATAATGAATTTAAAAGATATTTAACAATTCTTTCATAGTGAAAGCCCCACGTTTTTAAGCTTTTCTGTTAAAACTCGATGTACTCTCTCAGGTTCTAGCTACAGGTAGTTATTTCCATCAAGTCGTCTAGGCTGGACATCTCGCTATTCATTTGCCATACCGGAGCTTATACCCTGCCCCGCAAACCACAAGGATGTCGCTGTGCTCCTCATTTGTGCCGCTGCGCGGAGGTATTCACTGCCCGGTGCCAGTGTGCCTCGTCCTGCGGACACGGGACGGGCGCATTTACCGCTCCTGTCAGGCGTCATGACTAGATGGTTAGGAGATTGAATCGACCATTTTTGAGATCCCTAACCATAGATCGTAGCGTGGCAGAGTCGCTGATGGTGGGAGTCAATGATAGATGACGTATGAAAATGCCAGTTTTGCCGTGTTTTTAA
>NZ_JBLJAK010000101.1:0-2557 GCF_047530105.1 Serratia sp. T13T92
GGGGCTTTTGGCGGGCATCGAATTGATCCACATGATACGCAAAGGACAATATCAGCATCCGGAAAGTGAAGGACTGTCACCTGCGGAACAATTTTATCTGTTGGCTGCCTAAATAATCGGCAACACCAACTTTGGCTGGCCTGTGCCCGTTAATGCGACAGAACCGATTTAACGACGCTTACTTTTTATCCCTGATAAAATAAAGGCGACAATATGCTAAGCCTCGACACATTATCGAATGTGTGGTAATCGATTGCATTTTTAGAATAGTTGAATTTTTTTATGTCACGTATCGAATGCACCTCAAACGTTGGAGTCACTCCAGTTTGTATTGCATCGCCGCCGCTCCAATTCATCCAAAAATGTGAGAGCATATCGCCATTTTTGGGGTGGTTGGTTCTGTCAATATCTTCTAACAATATTGCTCCGCGATTCGGGTCAAACAAAAAAATCGATTCACTATCCCATACAAGCACGGCTGCATGGTGATAGGGGCTAGGAAAGGGTTTAGTCAGACTCATAAAAGCTATGAGATTATCCGGTAACATTGTTACATCACTATCAAGGTTAAATACCCCTATGTTTTTATTTATTATTTGTTCGTAACATGTTAAGGTTCTCTTACATACTAATCCATCTTTATTTTGAGTGTAATATAGTTCCTTTAAAATCTCATAATAAATTAAATCATGTGTTTTTGCTGGGATACAATCCAGTACCCTGCAGAAATTCTTTGCTATTTCGAATGCGAATCGAGGAGTGCATACTGTAGTTGTTTTCTCCGACATCAGTCTGAGCAAGACTATTGACAACGCAGCGCATATACCGTTATGTGTAATACCATATATTTTTTCAAGAGTCCTGCATAACGTAGATTGTTTAAAAGTATGAGTTTCGGTTTTCATTTGATATGATTTTATTTAAATAATCTAATGTTGATAACTATCGAAATTAAAGTCTGGATTTCGACATGAGCGCGTTATTTTTAGGTTCTGCCGCATTAACGGCCACAGACCAAGCAAAGTTGGTGTTGCCGATTATTTAGGTAGCCAACAGATAAAATTGTTCCGCAGGTAGCAACCCCTCACTTCCGGATGATGATATTGTCCTTTGCGTGTCATGTGGATCAATTCGATGCCTGCCAAAAGCGCCTGTGCCCGTCGAAACGATTTGAATCCCAGCATAGGCCTTATCCGGCGTTGGTGATGATTCCAATTGGTTGAACTTGATGTATAATGCTCGCTTTTCAGGTTATCTCATGGCCAGCGTTAAGCTTCATTGCCCCCGTTGTCAGTCTGCTCAAGTTTACCGCCACGGTCAGAACCCTAAAGGCCATGACAGATTTCGCTGCCGTGACTGCCATCGCGTGTTTCTGCTCACCTACACCTATGAAGCCCGTAAGCCGGGTGTCAAAGAGCAGATAACCGAAATGGCGTTCAACGGTGCCGGTGTTCGCGATACCGCAAGGACGCTGAAAATAGGTATTAGCACCGTCATTCGCACTTTAAAAAACTCGCGCCGCGTCGAATAACATCCTCTCCGGTTGCTCATGCTGACGTAGCAGTTATCTGCGACTCGATGAGCAATGTAGCTTTGTCGGCAGTAAAGCCCGGCAGCATTGGCTCTGGTACGCGTACAACACCAAAACAGGCGGAGTCCTGGCCTATACGTTCGGTCCCCGTACTGATCAAACCTGCCGTGAACTGCTGGCTCTACTCACCCCTTTTAATATCGGTATGATAACCAGCGATGACTGGGGTAGTTATGCCAGAGCAGTGCCGAAGGATAAGCATCTCACCGGCAAAGTATTCACTCAGCGTATTGAGCGTAACAACATGACACTGCGTACACGCATCAAAAGACTCACTCGCAAAACGATTTGCTTCTCACGTTCTGTTGAGCTGCATGAAAAGTTCATCGGTGCCTTTATTGAGAAATACATGTTCTACTAATTGGAGACATTACCCACCAATCAAAATAACTTTTTTAATTTCACACCTTAATTAAAGAGGTTTACACACAATTATTGAAATAATAGCTGATTAGTGGTGCAATTTAAACATTAAATAAATTTAATCAGATACGAATAAAGATGGATCATTTGGATGTCAGACACATGCGTGTCTTTTTGATGCTTGTCCGTGAGAAAGTTGTGTCGAAAGTGGCTCTATCTCAAAGTAGGCGATCAGCGCCTATCTGAAGAGTGTAATGGTCTAATGATCCCGGACACTTTGTTAGAGCCCCATTCCCAGTCGAAACGCAACAAAACAGTAGGGCATTATGCCGCCTGTAAGTGCGTTAAAAATGGTTCTGTCGCATTAACGGGCACAGGCCAGCCAAAGTTGGTGTTGCCGATTATTTAGGCAGCCAACAGATAAAATTGTTCCGCAGGTGACAATACCTCACTTTCCGGATGCTGATAGTGTCCTCTGCGTATCATGTGGATCAATTCGATGCCCGCCAAAAGCCCCTGTGCCCGTCGAAACGATTTGAATCCCAGCATCGCTCTTATCCGGCGTTTGATATTGCGGTGATCTTGCTCAACCAGATTGTTTAG
>NZ_JBLJAK010000102.1:0-2515 GCF_047530105.1 Serratia sp. T13T92
CCACGAACTGGCGGTTTACCCTGTCGCTTGCCGCAACGTCTTTCCGGCTGACCGTAGTCCGCACTTTTTTACCCCGAAGAACTCCGGCCAGACCCATAGCCTTCATCAGTCGCGCGATGGTGCATCTTGCCACGCTGAAGCCCTCACGCTGCAACTGCCTCCAGACTTTACGGATGCCATAGACGCTGTAGTTTTCGTCATACACTCGTTGTAATTCCGGTTTCAGCTGGTCGTCACGGTGGTCACGCTGACTACGTTTCTCCGGATGCTGGCGGTATTCACGGTGCCGGTAGTACGTCGACGGGGCGATACTCAGCTCATGACATACCGGTCCGACCCCGTGACTACCGCTGAGGGTATCCAGCAGCGGCATTATTTTTTCCACAGACGGTCGTACTCCGCCTTCGCAAAATAAGCCGAGGCCTGGCGCAGAATATCGTTGCTGCGCCGCAGCTCACGAACCTCCTGCTCCAGCTCTTTGAGTCGCTGACGCTCATCGCCTGTGAGCCCGCCATCCCCTGCACCATTATTGCGTTCATGTCGACGCAGCCAGGCTCTGAGTGTGTCGGGACTACAGCCAATTTTTAGCGCGATGGAGTTGATGGCGGCATGTTCAGCGTGATATTCACTGCGCTGTTCCAGCAGCATTCGGACAGCCCGCTCACGCAGCTCTGGTGGGTAACGGTTTGCTCGTTTGGATGTCATTTCGGGTCTCCTTTCACTGAGAGTTTAGTCTCCCGAAAACCCTTTACGGTTCAAGGATTTACTGCCGGCAAAGGCCATTGTTCATCCAGTCAACAGGTGAGAGCCACATCTGCATGAGCGACCGGAAAGGACGTTATTTACTTCGGCGCGAGTTTTTTAAAGTGCGGATGACAGTATTAATACCAATTTTGAACGTCCTTGCGTTATCGCGGACACCTGCACAATTGAACGCCATTTCGGTAATTTGTTCTTTGACACCAGGCTTACGGGCTTCATAGGTATAAGTAGCAGAAACACGCGGTGACAGTCACGACAGCGAAACCGGTCAGGCCATGACGGCAAACCTGAGCAGACTGACAACGGGGACAGTGAACTGTAATGCTGGCCATGAAACACTTCAAACGCAGGGATTATACATTAATTCAGATAATTAGAGGTACCACTAAAAACCCATTGCTCATGTAATTTTTGTTAACTCTACCTCACGATAGCGTAGCCAAGAATAATATCATGCTTTATATTTAATTCGATTTTACTGACAGCTTTATTTTTTTTTGTTATAATGTAAAGGCATAAATTTAATGCATCAATGTAATAAAGTAAAATTATTTATGAGGGAATTATTTTGGCCAGAAAAACCCCTGAAGAATCTCAAAAGACTAGAGACGAAATATTAAATTCAGCAGAGCGTGTTTTTGTTTCTTTTGGTGTGGGTGAGAGTACGATAAATCATATTGCGTTAGACTCCGGATTTTCACGTGGTGCCATCTATGGCCACTACACCAATAAAATAGATATTTGTTTATCCGTTATCCATAGGGCTCTCAAGGATGAGCGGCCACTAAAGAATGATATAAAAATTGATGTTTTACAATATTTGCTTTCTTCAGCACTGTTCTATTTAAGAGAAATAACAAAGCCAGGTTCAATTACAAATGTTATCGAAATAATATATTTCAAAACCGAGAAATCAGATGAGAACACTCCAATATTGCGCTGGAGGAAATTCATAGATAAGTTTATTCTACATAAGATAAAATTAGTTTTAAAAAGAGCTGTATTATCTGGGGAGTTACCAAAAAACCTAGATTTAAACCTATGTAGTTTCTATCTTAGCGCAACTTTCGAGGGTGTCTATGATACTTGCAAATGGTTATATAAAGATGTGGATGATGATGTAATTAGTAAGTTAGAACGAGTTTTAAGGTTTGCCATCTTTAATTTGAAGGAGTCTTGTTGTAATGGTGTCATGAAAAAATAACATTACTATATCTTATTTTCTAAAACCTACACAGGGCAGAAGTAGTTCATTATTTTCGAGCCAGTGAAGTTCAGCTGGCTGTTATACTTAATAAAAATTTGGTGAGGTGGGTTTTATTTTAATCTCCTCACCCTAACTTCTCACAATTCACCCCATATTATTAAAGGGTTAAGACAGCATAGTGAATCGCCTGCAGTGACCCTGAACCCGTAGACAAATCTGGCCTATATTTTGACTGGACTGACCCCACGACAGTAGACAAATTCTGTCCTCACGACCAAGCCTGTTCAAAAGCCTCCGGACTGACGCCGCCGAGATGGCTGTGGCGCCGGGACCGGTTATAGAAGACTTCAATGTAATCGAAGATATCGGCCCGGGCCAGATCCCGGGTTTTATAGATGCGTTTTCTGATCCGTTCTTTTGGTTGCGTCGCATTAGCGTAAGCAAGTTAGCAACAGTTGTGCTGCCGAATTTTCATTCAACCAATAAATAAAATTGTTCCGCGGGAGACAACCCTTCACTTTGCGGATGTTGATATTGTCCTTTTCG
>NZ_JBLJAK010000103.1:0-2380 GCF_047530105.1 Serratia sp. T13T92
GGGTAATAACTGTTTGAGCAGAGATTCTTTATGTTCTGCAGAGTAGGTTTGCATCGGGTTAGTTTCCTCGCCCCTGAGGTTCAATGGATTGAATCAGTTCAGGCGACAACTACCCTGACATGGGGGGAAACCTGGTACATGAGCTTGAAGGGCAAAACATCAAGCTCAGGGCGACAGAGCAGGCCATTGATACGTCCTCCGCTTCCGGCAAGGCTTTTCTGGATATGCTGGGCGTCTTCGCCGAGTTCGAGACGCGCCTGCGTCAGGAACGCCAGCGGGAAGGCATTGCCCGGGCGAAAGCTAAAGGTGCATATAAAGGAAGAAAACCCACCGCTCAGGCGAAAGCGCAGCAGGTCATTGAATTGACGCTGGCCGGAGTCACCCGCGAAGCGGTTGCCGACCGACTGGGTATTGGCAGAGCCAGCGTCTACCGAATATTAAAAACCTGGCGGCAGCAACATCCCGACGCTATTCTGCCCGGAGAGCGGGTGAAGCCTTCGCTCAGCCATAGTGAGCCGGCAACCGAACATGTTACGATAGCCCCATGAAAAAAAATCCAACGCCTCATGATGCAACTTTCCGACAATTTCTGACGCAACCTGAAATTGCCCGCGACTTCATGGACATCCATCTGCCGGCCGAACTGCGGGCCATCTGTGACCTCAGCACGCTGAAACTGGAGTCCGGCTCCTATGTCGAAGATGACCTGCGCCAGTATTTCAGCGACGTGCTTTACAGCCTGAAAACCACTGCCGGCGCTGACGGTTACGTGCACGTGCTTATTGAGCACCAATCCAGCCCGGATAAGCACATGGCCTTTCGCCTCATCCGATATGCCATCGCCGCCATGCAGCGTCATCTCGACGCCGGTCACAAAAAGCTGCCACTGGTCATTCCGGTGCTGTTCTATACCGGCAAACGCAGTCCATATCCGTATTCCACCAACTGGCTGCAGGAGTTTGATGACCCAACGTTGGCCAGGAAACTGTATACCGGCGATTTTCCGCTGGTTGATGTGACCATCATTCCCGACGAGGAGATCATGGGCCACCGCAGCATGGCCGCACTGACCCTGCTGCAGAAACATATTCGCCAGCGCGACCTGGCTGAACTGACAGACAGACTGTCCGCTATCCTGCTGGCCGGCTATCTCTCTTCGCCCCAGGTGATTTCGCTGATACACTATATTATCCAGGCCGGGGAATCGGCGGATGCGCAGGCATTTGTTCGTGAACTGGCCCTGCGGGTACCGCAACATGAGGATGAACTGATGACCATCGCACAACAGCTTGAACAAAAAGGTATCGAGAAGGGTATCCAGTTGGGTGAACAGCGCGGTATGGAAAAAGGGCGCAATGAAGGCAAACTCGAAGTAGCCCGTGCCATGTTGGCCAATGGCCTCGATCGCGATTCGGTCATGAGAATGACCGGTCTGACCGCTGATGATCTGGCGAAGATCCGCCACTAATCTTTCGCTTCGACGGGCAGGGTAGCCATTGTCAGATAAAACCAGATCCGTTCCCCCGGAAAACACCACGTCAGCGCTCAGCCATCTCGCGTTCTGCGCCTTGGCGGCGCTCGGACTGGCGCGTCAGGATGGCATCGCCGGCACGCCGTATGCCGGAAATTTGTTCCTTATTCGCTGGTTGGCCACCGCCCAAAAGCAAAAACGCTTCCCCAGGAGCGTCGCCATTGACATCCAGTGGCTCCTCGAGCGAGGCCGCAAACACGGTCCGGCCGGCAAGTTACGCCAGCATCTGGACTACCTCTGGCGCTCCTGTAGCGGCAATCTGGCGGCACAATCCGACCTATTCCGGCTCACCTACGCCACTGAAACCCTGAAAGACCAGGGCTGGGACAATTATGTGATGGATGCACGGGAGTGGAAATCCGGCGTTACGCCGGTACCGTCACAGCACAACGGATTCTACGTCGAAAAAGTGGCGCTGAACGCCGCCTTTGCCCAGGACGGACGCCATCTGCATGCCGTCCCGTTTCGTGTCGTCGGGGACCTCGACCAGTTTATGCACGTCATGGCGGAGTTCGGTCTGGGCACACGCCTGCTCGACAGCACGGAGACCTGCCACACCATCGCGCTGGAGCCTGCATCCGCAACATAAGCACAACCTGGCCAAAAGGACACATCGCGCGCCGAGTCAGTCGTCGCCGGCGCACAGCACTAGGGAACTGGACGGACCGCGGCCGAAGCGCTGGGGTCACGTAACAAAGGTGATACCATGACCGGACACAAAAACACACCTTCACGCGCTGACAGCGCGGAGACCGGGATTGCGCATCTGCCCATCCCTCTCACCGCCATCCTCTGCCAGCTCGCCCTGCATGACGATTTGGCAAAATCCGCCCTGCTGGATAACCTGCA
>NZ_JBLJAK010000104.1:0-2094 GCF_047530105.1 Serratia sp. T13T92
CAATCTGGAAGAGGAGTTTTGCTGGTCGAGGTATGTGCATACGCGGGAGTATAGCGAGCTACGATGGTTGAAGAAAGTCACTCTCTAACAGAATCTTAGCTCCCGCCGTAGGCGGGCTACTGTTCACAAAAAATACCCTAAAACCATGAGGTTGGTAAGTCACATTGCGATGCGATTGCGTAGCAACAAAAAAACAATCAACCATGATTGATTGTTTTTTTTGTTTGTCTTATCATAATCAAGAGCGTAGCAATTTATAATTATTGGCAAGTGAAATTATTAAAAATTATTTATATAATATATCAAATAAGTATGGAAGGCAAGTGAGAGGTAATGCTTGTTAACAAAAGCCCAGCATGCTGGCAGAATTTATTTCCCTTAACATCCACTAAAAATCTTTGGAGGGTTATTTCATGAAGCCAATAGAGGTTCAGGAAAATCATGTTTATGAGTTACTTAATTGGATTGAAGAAAACCTTTGCACCCCACTGTCTTTAGATAAAATTTCTGAAAGATCAGGCTATTCAAAGTGGCATTTGCAGCGTATATTTAAACAGCATACGAATATATCCATTGTGAGTTATATCCGTGCGCGCCGTCTTTCTTTAGCTGCTATATCTTTGCGCTACACACAGAAAAAAATTCTAAATATCTCATTAGAATACAATTTTGAAACACAGCAAACTTTTTCTCGTTGTTTCAAAAAACACTTTGGTCAAACAGCGAGTGCATACCGAAACTCAACAAATCAAACTTTCACTAATCTACAGGTATCGCTAGCACTCAATCGAGTCAGAAATGTCGCTATAGATTATGAATAAATCTCGCTTGCAAATTCTTTACTTTTAGCATGATGCAATTCTTATCATTTAACTATTGATTAGATAGAGAGGTAAAAGCCGGAAGTTATCAAAAATAGAGTGAATGCTATATTCCAGCCTTGGTCTTGACACAGATTTATTGATAGTAGTGAATAGTGAGATACCAACTGATGATCTTATCGTGCATTATCCTCTTACTTCTAAAAAGTAAATCGTTCTGCGGGGCAGTTATTGGTTGTGTCGCACTAGCGTAGGCAAGTTAGCAACAGTTGTGTGGCCTGATTTTTAGACAATCAATAAATAAAATTGTTCCGCAGGTGACAACCTTTCACTTTGCGGATGTTGACATTGTCCTTTACGTATCATGTGAAGAGGGGGATTGCAATGATTCAAGATTTTGCCCTTGATCAAGACTCATGGCTCGACGAGAACGTCCAGGATATTGATGCCCGCAAAGGTGTCTGCCATGCTATATCAATAGATTGGGTCTTTGCTCAGCTTACTCAGAGCCGGGCGTGGGATGTACAAACCGAATATTGGCGCGCGGTTTCACACCAAAGAGCTTATGCCTTGACGTGGCAAGAGTCGCTAAGAGGATACTGGGCCAGTAAGCATTACAACACGTATCTTCAGATCGCACTGCCCCCTACTGAAAAATTTGTTCGGGACCTAGCTCGTCGTAAAGGGCGAGAATTTCACACATACCATTTGAACTACCTGTATCAACTTTCCTCGTATATTCTCGCGTTGCCTGCGTGTGCGGGCTTGGTTATCACCATATTCGGTTCATCTAGAGACTCACCTGCTGACGTTCAGAATTGGGGGCATACCGTCGCTATGGCCCGCGACGGCAGAGGTATGTACAGATTGCTCGATATCAACGAAGGTCAATACAGTTGGTCGCTTGCTACACCGGCCAGTACAGTTGGCCGCGATGTGGAACGGAATCTCTATGTAAATTACGGTAGTACGGGCATTCGAAACATCTATATTTTCCGCGTAGGTTGAGTATTTGGGATGTATTCTGGTGAAGAACAGAAAAGGGGTATGTCCAATGATGTAAAAAAACACGCTAAGGAAATAGAGCCTGTATATCGATTTGTGTAATTGCCTGATTTTGATATGTTCAATTCAGCATCAAATGAAGATTAATTGTAAGCGTCGTTAAATCCCCACAGTGTTCGGTCGTGGGGTTTAAGGTAGGGTGATTTTCCAGGGCAGCAGCGTGTCCCAGTCGATGGCATCGTCCGGCGATTTCAGCGCCGTCAGCAAC
>NZ_JBLJAK010000105.1:0-1978 GCF_047530105.1 Serratia sp. T13T92
TGGCCAGGTGCGATGGACTGCAACTGATCGGTGTCGCCACTGGACACCGCCCGTCCGCCGCCCCCGGCGATCAGGCCATAGGCCCGGGCCATATCGGCATTGCCGACCATCGAGCTTTCATCCACCAGGAACAGCACGTTGCGAAAATCCGGCTTTTCGCCGCCGCGCAGCTGCTGTTGCGTGTCGTGAATAAACGCAGCGAGCGTCTGCGACTCCGGCACGCCGGCATCGCGCATTTCGCTCACTGCTCGGTGGGTGGGTGCCACGCCAATGACGCGGGGCCGCTGCTCCTCCGGTAGTGTGCCGATAGCCGACATCACCGCCCGGAATTGGGTCGTTTTCCCCACCCCGGCGTAGCCCTGTACCAGGGTGAAACGGTCGGAGGACTCCAGGATCATCCGCGTGGCATTGCGTTGCCCGGATGTAAGCCCCTCCATCTGCGCCCCTGGCACACTGTGCATCAACGGCGCAACCGCATCCTTACCTTCCAGCACATGGCGGATAATGCTTTTCTCGGCGTTATAAGATGCACGGGCAACCAACAGTTGCAGACCGTTCCCCGGTGAGACCGGCACCGACATCAGCGAACCCTCCCGAGTTTGCTGGTCTATCTCACGCTCAATCGCCGCCAGTCCCGGCCCTGTCGGCGCTGTCTCGCTGGCCGCCGCCATCAGCTGCGGTTTTGTGAAGGCGAGGTTGCGACTTTCCAGCTCAGGGATGGCCAGATGAATGGCCTGCTGCGCCGGGGTGTGCAGCGCATTTTTTTGGTGTGTGAGCGCATCTTCCAGTCGGTCATGCCCGGCGGCTTCCTTGATTTGTGCCGACACCACGCTGAAGACCGACTGTCTGGCCAGTTTCTCCGTGGTTTTCGCTTCGGTTTGCGCCGAGTACAGCCGCACCTGCGGACCGCTCAGGGCCAGCTTGTTCAGGGTGGTGGTGTCCATCTCCCGCAGGCTCAGCGAGGCAAAGACCGTGGCGTTATCACTCACGCTGCGCCCCGGCGACCCCACCCAGCCTTGCCCGACTTTCGGTGCCGTAAACGGACTGTCTCCGGACGGCAGCGTCACCGTTCCCTTGCGACCGGGCAGGGTCACATTGATGCCTTTATCATCAAAGCCGGTGACGGTCACGGTATCGCCCCCCTTAAGCCGTGCGCCTGGTGTTTTGCCCAACACAGCCAATCGGTCCCCTTCCGACACCGGGATTTGCGTGGCACGAAGCAACGACCAGCTGCTGTCGAGCGACGCCAGCCGGATCACCTGACTTTCACCCTGCGCATTGCGCAATGTCAGGCTGTTATTACGGGCGGTAACGCGGTCAATCACAAACCGTTCATGACGTCGCGCCTGAGCATCCCAACGCTCCATCACCATCCCGTCACGGTAGTGGTCACGCACCTGCTGATGGCGACTGTCCAGCCACACCGGCTCCAGCGCGGTGATGGTGTGCTCTTTCTCGCCCAACACGCGTTCTGCGCGCAGGGCATTACGCACCGCACCGGTGAGTGCCGCCTGTTCACGGACACCGGTAACCTGTGCCACGCTGTGTTCTCCCGCCCGTATACTGCGGGCAAAGTCGGTGGCCAGCCGGTCATAACGCTGACGCCGGTCAGGCTCGCTGATGACGTCCACCCGGGTTTTCTCCCCTTGCTGCCAGCTCAGCGTATTCACGCCCGTTTCTTTCATCACCGTCAGGGCGCTGCCGGTGCCGCTGCGTTGCCCGCTGTCGGTCATCAATAGCTGCACGTTATGACGCAGGGCACCATCGAGCAGCGTCAGCGTCTCTTTGAGCGTCAGCTTTTCGGCCTGGTCGACAATCAGCGTGCTGCCCGGCAAAAAGGTCATCCCCTCCGTCAGTGCCCGCCGGTCGGTAATGTGCTCCCCGCCAAGGCGCTCATCCTGCGCAAGGCTGCGGGCCGAGCGGCGATCTGCCGCCACTATCTGCACCTCACGCCCCTGTTCGTGCGCCATCATGGCCA
>NZ_JBLJAK010000106.1:0-1895 GCF_047530105.1 Serratia sp. T13T92
ATTAAAAACACAGCAAAACCGGCATTTTTACGTATAACTCTTCGCGATACTGCACCATCAGGGGATACGGCACGCTACCGTTCATGGTCTGTTGCTCTCAAAAGAAACGATCCAAACTCCTAACCATCAAGACGTTGCGTTCTAATCGGCAGGTCTGATTGACCACAACTACGGTCAGCGTGTGGGCGGCATACCTTAATATGTCCACCTCCTTCATTCGGGTGACCTGCGCACCGATGGCTTCACATCCTAGGTATATCATGAGGTTGAGACCGATTTTCTCCAGCTTGGCTTGATGGCTACCACTGCAGACCATCAACTTGACGCCTTCTTTCCGTGTGTTATCTTTGACGTCCTGCGCCAGTCGTGAGAAAAACGGATCGTCGAGATTGCCGGGGAGCAACCCCCAACATGTAGCCGCTTCTTTTTACCAGCGCCAACGCGGTCGCATTCCGGTGATAGTCAAACTCCCGCATAGTTTTTTCAACCCGTTTGCGTGTCACAGGCTCAACGTGGTGGTGTGGTTGAGGTGGTCACGGATATTCCTGCGCGACGCGCAACTTATTTCATGGTGACCATGTCATATCCTGTCGGTTTTATTCTGGTCAAATTCCCGGTTAAGTGCAGTTACTCAGGATGTTAAGGATGTCGCTGCGCTCAGTTTTCCTCACCGCCTTGCGGCAGACGATCATTTGCCCGGATCTTCCTCAGCGGTTGTTAAATCACACCTGCAACCCGATGACATATTGGCAGCCCCCGCTGATGGCGTGGCGGCGGGCGGAGCCCTGCCTTTGCTAAGGAATAACAGCTTCGTCCAGAATCAGTTATTACTTACATGGTGCGTCTTGGCTTGTTGGATAAAATCCACGATCCGCGCTGACACTGCCAGACTATGAATTGGCGGCGAATCTGTCCGCCCTCCTTATTGAGTCAGCTTTCACTCCATCGTCAGCAGTTACTCCCTCCCTCCGCTTAACAGTCGCACCGTGCCGGAAAAATTCAAGCCACCGACTGCTGTGCCCGTTCGCATTCCTTCCCCCTGGTCAGTCATTTGCGCTGCGGCCTTGCGTCCGGAGCTGGATTTTTTCCTTATGGCCCGTTGCGTCCAGCGCGGTATGGCGGGAGCACACCGCAGATCGCCACAAAGGAAGGAACACCAGAATGACGCAGCTGACCCTGGATATACTCGCGCCAGCCAATACCCCTGATCGGTTACGCCACGTTGGCCAGAACGGCTATGACCATTACCGCCGGGAATTTATCCGGTTGTTTCGTGAAACGGCGCGCTATCACCACCGACATGAGGTTTTCCGCGATTTTGCAGAAATGGCGACACTTGCCGTGCAGAACGTTTTTCTTCGCAGTCCTGATCTGGAAAAAGAGTATCTGGCGATTGCCGGTCGCTATCAACCTGATGATGTTCACAGGATGACTCAGTTGCTGGGGTGTCTCACTGGCGCTCTGGAGTGTCAGCCGGGTGACTTTCTGGGCCAGATCTTCATGGAACTGGAGATCGGCTCAGACCATATGGGCCAGTTTTTCACACCTTATCATCTGTCTGCCCTGATGGCTCGCCTCACCGCCGGTGATGTACTCAGCGAGCTGGAACACAAGCCGTTCATTACGTTGCAGGAACCGGCAGTTGGGGCAGGCAGTATGGTGATCGCATTTGCTGAAGTGCTTGCGGAACAGGGCATCAACTATCAGGACAAGCTATTCGCCAGTTGCATGGATATTGATGCGACTGCAGCACATATGTGTTACTTGCAACGTAAGCGTCGTTAAATCCCCACAGTGTTCGGTCGTGGGGTTTAAGGTAGGGTGATTTTCCAGGGCAGCAGCGTGTCCCAGTCGATGGCGTCGTCCGGCGATTTCAGCGCCGTCAGCAACGCATG
>NZ_JBLJAK010000107.1:0-1799 GCF_047530105.1 Serratia sp. T13T92
TGTCGCCATTCCTCCCCGTGTGACGGCGGTACCGGAAGAAACCACGGGACCACCGAGTCAGCGGGACCGGCACCTGGTCATGATACAGGAAAAGGGGCGGTTGGCATGGCAGAAGGCCGTGGGATATAAATAATCGGCAACACCCACTTTGGCTGGCCTGTGCCCGTTAATGCGACAGAACCCGCCTGAGTTTGTTTGTCAATCTCCGTGTATTTATGAAGCACTTAATGATTAAAAAATACCCACTCTCTTGCCATAAACACAACCCACTTAAATAATAAGGTTCTAAAATGAAAGTATGTATCATTGGAGCAGGGCCTGCAGGAATAATCAGCGCTATTTCGATCTGTAATACCCTGAAAAACAAAAAACTCGATATTGACATTTACGACCCAGGAACACCATTCAGAGGACGGAGTTTAAATACATACTCTAAAAGTATGTTAATGAATACCAGCATTGGTGTCACTTTCATTAATCCTGATGAACCAGATGGGTTGATGACATTTATAAAAGAAAGGGAAAAAAGAGATGTCAATGCCGGTGAATTTGTCACTCGTGATTCTTTCTCATGTTTTTTAGAACATGAATTCAAAAAAGTAAATCCACATACTGGCCATATAAATTTTATCAATGAGGAAGTTTCCTGTATTTATCCGGATAAAATGAATAACCCCTGCATTATGCATAATAATAAAGAATCAGCTTACGATGCAGTTGTTATTGCTACAGGATTACCTTTCAGGGCGCTACCAGACTTTTTTCCTGCAGATAAAGTGATTTTACCTTATCCATCACAGGGTTTAACTAAAATAAAAAGAGATGCGCTAGTCCTCATTATTGGAAGCCATCTTTCCGCCGTAGATACTCTTGTTCATCTTGCTGAGTCCGACCATTCTGGACGTATAAATATTTATTCTCATGAACATTTACTCCCTTCCGTGAGGAATCATGTAATGAAAGAAAAAAAACAAAAATTCCTTGAAGATTACTTACAAAATACAAAAAATATGCCAAATGACTTTTCAAAAATAGACTACCTTACAGAGAGCTTTAAAAATTACCTTACCATTAATAATATGAATATTTTAGAAACTCTGCCTATTGATCAGGGAACCGAGACGGAAAAACAATTGTCTATCGACATAAAAAACTGTCAGGATAAGACAAATGCGTGGGAAAGTATTTTAATGGATATTATTGACGCGCTTAATGACACTTGGCCATCGTTGCACACTCCGGATAAAATACGGTTTCAAAAAGAAGTATTCCCATGGATTGGACGAATTATTGCTTCCATGCCATTACGTAACGGAAAAATAATAGAAGAACTGTTCCACAAAAAACAAATCCATTTTTTAAATAATTCTGAATTTTCGGCTATAAACCTCAGTGAATACGATGTTATTGTCAACGCAACGGGTCATTTACCAGCAGAAAATGACAAATTATTGTCGCAACTCTCCGCCAATAAAATGATCCGATTTAATGGCTGCGGAGGAATATCAATCAATAAGCTAACGCATCGGGTCAATGACGACATCCCTATTTATGCTACCGGTATGATTGTGCAGGGGGAAGTTTTTACTGCGAACTCTATTTACTCAACAAGCTATGGCTCTCAAAAAATCGCCAACAATATAAGAGACACCCTGAACAAAGCAACTTAAACGCCCCATTCCCAGTTGAAATGCAACAAAGTGACCCACTGGCTAGCCCCGGATAAAATCACCGTACTGGCCCTATTGGAGATCCCTTTGCATGCAGGGAAAACATCTGACTCAGAAAGAGCGGTTCTA
>NZ_JBLJAK010000108.1:0-1740 GCF_047530105.1 Serratia sp. T13T92
TCGTCCGGCGATTTCAGCGCCGTCAGCAACGCATGCAGATAGTCGTACGGGTTCAGCCCATTGATGCGGGCGCTTTCTACCAGGCTGTACAGCAGGGCGCTCGCCTGAGCGCCAGCTTCCGTATTGGCAAACATCCAGTTCTTACGCCCGATGACGAACGGCTTTATGGCGCGCTCCGCCCGGTTGTTGTCGATGTTCAGTCGACCGTCTTCCAGATAACGCATCAACTTCGGCCACTGCTTCTGACAATAACCGATGGCCTTGCCCAGATAGCCCTTCGGCAGTACGTCGGTTTTCGACAGCCATCGTGCGAACTCCTCCATCAACGGTGTCGATTCGGCCTGCCGTCGCCGGTACACCTCGTCCGGCGGTTTGCCCTGCAGGGCTTTCTCTATCCGGTACAGCTTCTGGATATGCGACAACGCCCACACCGCCTTGCCCACCTTCGCATTCGGCTGCGCACGCTGTGCTTCTTCGAACTTCCGGCGGGCATGGGCCATGCAACCAACCAGTGTCGCCTGTGTACTGTGGTAACCCGCATACCCATCAACCTGAAGATATCCGGTATAACCGGCCAGGAACGCCGCTGGGCACTGCCCGCTACGGGAGTCCTGATAGTCGTACAACACCAGGTGCGGTGTGACATCTTCTGCATGGCGAACATCGCGCCCGGTGCCGTACAGCCACATATAGCTCTGACTGCTCTCCTGACTCAGTACATTCAGCGGTGTTTCATCGGCGAAGATAACCTCCTGTGCCAGCAGTGCCGTGTGCATCAGCACCCGCAGCGGCTTCAGTCGTTCGGCAACCTTCAGCAACCACTGGCTTTGTGTCTGGCGGCTCAGCGGGATGTGGAGGCCGGCGAACAACGCTTCCTGGCGGTACAGCGGCAGCGCGAACTGGAACTTGTTGATGATGATTTGCGCAACCAGAGACGGCGTGGCGTAGCTTTTGGCGAACAGCGCCGGCACCGGCGGCGCTACCTTCACGCTGCCCAGCGTGCCGTGCTGCTCACAGCACCGGCAGCCGTATTTCTCGCGGATATAGCGGGTCACCTGTACGTGGGCCGGTATCAGCTCCAGCTCTTCGCGCACTTCTTCGCCCATCACGTGCATTGGCTGATGGCAGCAGTCACATACCTGCTCTTCGGGAGGGAGGCGAACGATGACCTCCTTGCGTGGCAGGTTGGGCGGCAGACGCGGGCGGCGTTTTTGGGGCTTGTGCGCTCCGCCGTTTTGCGTGACGCTCTCGTCAGAGGCGCTCTCGTCGGCATCGATGGTTTCCTGCTCGCAGGCGTCATCGTCGCTGAAGGCATCGACGCCAACCGGCGCTTCTGCTTCAACTTCGGCCTCGTTGAACACCTCACCCTGCGGTGGGTGCGGCTCGGCGCTGCGACCGAACATCTTGCGGCGGTACAGATTGAGTTCTTCGAGTTGCGCCTGCAACTCTTGCTGCTGCGCCTGCAGTTCTTGCTGTAACCCAATGATTATCTGTTTCAGTTCACTGATATCATTCGGCAAGTTGTCGGTAGTGGTAGTGGTTCTCATAGCGCAACTGTAGCAGGCAACGCGGGGATAGGCTGATAAATTTAACTGGTCGCAGTACAGTTGAGCGGTTGATGCGTGCGGATTTTATCGAGGTCAACACCAGCAAGTAACCAGCGCCATTGCTCTTCGGTAAGCCGTATGGCTTGCTGGCCCACTGTTGGCCAGCGGAAAAAATCTTTCTCCAGACGTTTGT
>NZ_JBLJAK010000109.1:0-1667 GCF_047530105.1 Serratia sp. T13T92
AACTGCATATCTTTAGGTAAGGAGGTGATCCAACCGCAGGTTCCCCTACGGTTACCTTGTTACGACTTCACCCCAGTCATGAATCACAAAGTGGTAAGCGCCCTCCCGAAGGTTAAGCTACCTACTTCTTTTGCAACCCACTCCCATGGTGTGACGGGCGGTGTGTACAAGGCCCGGGAACGTATTCACCGTAGCATTCTGATCTACGATTACTAGCGATTCCGACTTCACGGAGTCGAGTTGCAGACTCCGATCCGGACTACGACATACTTTATGAGGTCCGCTTGCTCTCGCGAGTTCGCTTCTCTTTGTATATGCCATTGTAGCACGTGTGTAGCCCTACTCGTAAGGGCCATGATGACTTGACGTCATCCCCACCTTCCTCCGGTTTATCACCGGCAGTCTCCTTTGAGTTCCCACCATTACGTGCTGGCAACAAAGGATAAGGGTTGCGCTCGTTGCGGGACTTAACCCAACATTTCACAACACGAGCTGACGACAGCCATGCAGCACCTGTCTCACAGTTCCCGAAGGCACCAATCCATCTCTGGAAAGTTCTGTGGATGTCAAGAGTAGGTAAGGTTCTTCGCGTTGCATCGAATTAAACCACATGCTCCACCGCTTGTGCGGGCCCCCGTCAATTCATTTGAGTTTTAACCTTGCGGCCGTACTCCCCAGGCGGTCGACTTAACGCGTTAGCTCCGGAAGCCACGCCTCAAGGGCACAACCTCCAAGTCGACATCGTTTACAGCGTGGACTACCAGGGTATCTAATCCTGTTTGCTCCCCACGCTTTCGCACCTGAGCGTCAGTCTTTGTCCAGGGGGCCGCCTTCGCCACCGGTATTCCTCCAGATCTCTACGCATTTCACCGCTACACCTGGAATTCTACCCCCCTCTACAAGACTCTAGCTTGCCAGTTTCAAATGCAGTTCCCAAGTTAAGCTCGGGGATTTCACATCTGACTTAACAAACCGCCTGCGTGCGCTTTACGCCCAGTAATTCCGATTAACGCTTGCACCCTCCGTATTACCGCGGCTGCTGGCACGGAGTTAGCCGGTGCTTCTTCTGCGAGTAACGTCAATGAACAGTGCTATTAACACTGAACCCTTCCTCCTCGCTGAAAGTGCTTTACAACCCGAAGGCCTTCTTCACACACGCGGCATGGCTGCATCAGGCTTGCGCCCATTGTGCAATATTCCCCACTGCTGCCTCCCGTAGGAGTCTGGACCGTGTCTCAGTTCCAGTGTGGCTGGTCATCCTCTCAGACCAGCTAGGGATCGTCGCCTAGGTGAGCCATTACCTCACCTACTAGCTAATCCCATCTGGGCACATCCGATGGTGTGAGGCCCGAAGGTCCCCCACTTTGGTCCGAAGACGTTATGCGGTATTAGCTACCGTTTCCAGTAGTTATCCCCCTCCATCGGGCAGTTTCCCAGACATTACTCACCCGTCCGCCGCTCGTCACCCAGGAGCAAGCTCCCTGTGCTACCGCTCGACTTGCATGTGTTAGGCCTGCCGCCAGCGTTCAATCTGAGCCATGATCAAACTCTTCAATTAAAAGCTTGATTTGCTTCAACTCGTGAAGCGATGCTCGAAAATTAACTTTCGTAATAATTCATTCGCATGAATTACTGCTTGGTCACTCTTCAAGACTTGATATTTTTTT
>NZ_JBLJAK010000011.1:0-147760 GCF_047530105.1 Serratia sp. T13T92
ACCTGGCGGATTTCATCATGGTTCGGGTCGTAAAGACCCAGAAAGAAACCGAATATATGCCTGCAATACCTGTTCACCTTTTTCAAGAAAACACTGGCGTTATCGGGAGCGTCCATATATGCGCGATACGAGCCCCCAGGGACGGGATTACGGCGTGTCGGCGTTCTGCGTTATCCCCACCTGTTGAGCCGTGACAAACAGCGACTTAGCAATCAGGCGCTTTTCGCTACGTTGTCCACCAGCGACATCTCTTCACTGCTCAGCAGCTTTTCGATATCCACCAGGATCAGCATACGTTCACCGAGCGACCCCAAACCGGTAAGATATTCCGTCGCCAGCGTAACCGCAAACTCGGGGGCTGGGCGGATCTGATCCGTCGTTAACGACAGCACATCAGACACGCCATCCACCACGATCCCCACCACCCGCTGGCCAAAGTTCAGCACGATCACCACGGTGTTTTCATCATAAGAGACGTCCTGCTGGGCAAACTTCACGCGCAGATCGATAATCGGCACGATCACCCCACGCAGATTGGTCACGCCCTTGATAAATGCCGGGGTGTTGGCGATGCGCGTTACCTGATCGTAACCGCGGATCTCCTGAACCTTGAGGATATCAATGCCATACTCTTCGTTACCCAAGGTAAAAATCAGGAACTCCTGACCTACCGTTTCGCCAGCCAGTTTGCTGACGGCTGCAAGTCCTGCCATTTCGATCACCTTTAAATCAGTCGGTTAATAATTATGCGGCAGCGTCCGTCAGACGCTTTTCCCGGTTCAGCGTTTGCAGCGCCGAAACATCTACAATCAGCGCCACGCTGCCATCCCCCAGAATGGTGGCAGCCGAAATACCCGGCACCTTGCGATAATTGCTTTCCAGATTTTTCACCACCACCTGATGCTGACCGATCAGCTGATCGACCAGCAGCGCATAGCGGCGGCCTGCACTTTGCAAAATCACCACGATGCCCTGGGTGGCTTCGGTTTTGGCTCCGTCAACCTCAAACACCCGATACAGCTCGACCAGAGGCAGGTACTCACCGCGTACCTGAAGCACACGCTCCCCACCGGCCAGCGGATGCAAATCCTCAGCCTGCGGTTGCAATGACTCCATCACGGCATTCAATGGCAGAATGAACACTTCCTCATTCACCTTGACCGACATGCCGTCAAGAATGGCCAGCGTCAGCGGCAGTAAAATGCGGATTGAGGTGCCCTTCCCGGCCTGGAAATGGATTTCGACATGCCCACCCATCTCCTGAATATTTCGCTTCACCACGTCCATGCCCACGCCGCGCCCAGAAACGTCGGTCACCTGCTCAGCAGTGGAGAAACCCGGGGCAAAGATCAGCATGCCGACCTCTTCATCGCTCATGTTGTCACTCACCGCCAGCCCCTGTGAGGCAGCCTTGGCGAGAATTTTCTGGCGATTGAGACCGGCACCGTCATCGGTGACCTCAATGCAGATATTGCCGCCCTGATGTTCGGCGGACAGGATCAGATTACCGACTTCGGCCTTACCGGCGGCCAGGCGCGCAGCAGGTTCTTCAATACCGTGATCCAGGCTGTTACGCACCAGGTGCGTCAACGGATCGATAATGCGTTCAATCAGGCTCTTGTCCAGTTCGGTAGAGCTGCCCCGTAGCGTCAACTCCACTTGCTTGTCCAGCTTGCTGGCCAGATCGCGCACCAGACGCGGGAAACGGCTGAAAACGTACTCCATCGGCATCATGCGGATCGACATCACCGACTCTTGCAGGTCGCGAGCGTTTCGCTCCAGTTGGCTCATGCTGTTGAGCAGATCGCCGTGGTTGACCGGATCAAGGGAGCCAGAACGTTGGGCCAGCATCGACTGAGTGATCACCAACTCCCCCACCAGGTTGATCAGTTGATCGACCTTTTCTACCGCCACGCGAATGCTGGTGGACTCGCTAGCCTTGGCTTTGGGCTTCGGCGCTTCAGCCACCGTAGCGGGCGCGGTAGGTGTGACAACGGCAACGGGTTCCGGTGTGCTGATCTTCTCCACGGCCTTCGGCGGCGTGGAAAAGGCAATCTGCTCGGGTTCAAGCACAAAGCACAGCACCGCGCTGATATCCTCCTCACTGGCAGAGGTCAGTAAAGTCACCTCCAGGCTGGTCTCGGTCTGCTGCGGGTTTTCCACCTCGCCCAAATTGCCCAACTCTTCCAGCATCAGCGGAATTTCATTCGGCTTCAGACCGCTCAGGCTGATGCGCATCCCGCCTTCAATCGCAGCAGGAGCAGCAGCATGAACCACCGGTGAGGTTACCGTTACCGCCGCCGCAGGAGCATCCTGCTGTTGCGCTTCCAAAGCCAACTGCCGCAACGCCTGACAAATATACTCAAAGCTCTCGCTATCAGGTTGTTGCGACGTTTTATAGGCGTCCAGTTGCTCCTGCATAATGTCTTTGGTTTCCAGAAACAGGTTGATAATTTCGGTGCTCAGGCTCATTTCCTGACGCCGGGCACCGTCCAGCAAATTCTCCAGCAGGTGGGTAGTTTCCTGCAGCACGCTAAAGCCGAAAGTGGCCGCCCCGCCCTTGATCGAGTGGGCAGCGCGGAAAATCGCATTCAGTGGTTCAATATCCGGGGCCAGCGGATCCAGCTCCAACAGATGTTGCTCCATATCGGCCAGCAGCTCGTCTGCCTCATCAAAAAAGGTCTGATAAAAAGCGCTAATGTCCATGCTCACGGGGTCACCTCTGCTGTGAGTCGCTGTTAGTCGGTGAAGTGGCGGAAGGTGCCGCCGGAATAGCCGCTGTCGGCCCGGTTTCTGCGGCTTTCACCGCTACCGGAGGTTGCTCTGGCGTGCCCTGCGTTGCCGGCAGTTCGGCGGTTGGAGCAGGCGGCGACGACGGTAATTCCGGTGTCGCTATAACCGGTGCCGTCGCCTGCGGAGCCAGCTGCTTCAGGCCCTCCGGCTGATCGATTTCCGTAGCGCTGCTCTCCGCATTCTCGTGTTCTATCCCCTGCTGGGTTGCTTTGTTCAGCACCAGAATGGTGATCCGCCGGTTAACCGCATCATCACCGCCGTGCTGTTTCAGGTTCATGGTCGAGGCCATCCCAACCACCCGCAATACTTTGCCTTCGGCCAAACCACCGGCAATCAGCTCACGCCGCGAGGCATTGGCTCGATCGGCGGACAGCTCCCAGTTGCTGTAATAGCGCTCACCGGTAGCATAAGGCAGATCGTCGGTATGGCCCGACAGGCTGATTTTGTTCGATAATCCATTGAGGATCGGCGCTATCCCGCGCAGGATATCGCGCATATAGCTTTCCACCTGCGCGCTACCGGTCTTGAACATCGGCCGGTTCTGGCTATCGATAATTTGAATGCGCAATCCTTCGTCCATCATGTTGATCAGCAAATGCGGCCGCAGCGCTTTCAGACGCGGGTCCGACTCAATCAGCTCATCGAGTTTCTCGCGCAGCTTGTTCAGGCGCAGCTCTTCCGCACGCTTTTCCGGTGAATCCATCTGCTTTTTGACCAACCCTTGCTGCTGGGTTGGATCGTCCCCACCGCCCGGGATTGGACTGCTTTCCGAGCTGCTCTTGTCGCCGCTGGTCAGCGCCACCTTCAGTGGGGTACGGAAATATTCGGCTATCTGCGTCAACTCCTGCGGGCTGGCAATCGCCAGCAGCCACATCACCAGAAAAAACGCCATCATCGCCGTCATAAAATCGGCATAGGCAATTTTCCAGGAGCCGCCGTGATGACCGGCATGATGGGCTTTGCGTTTTCTGACCAGAATAACCGGGTGATTCTGTTTCATGCGTCCTGCTCTTCCGTCGCCTGCTGTGCCGGGGCTTTCACCTTACGCACATGCTCTTCCAACTCAATGAAGGAAGGGCGCTCCGTGGTGTACAACGTTTTACGGCCAAACTCGACCGCGATCTGTGGGGCATAACCATTCAAACTCGACAGCAAGGTAACCTTGATGCACTGCATCATTTTGGTGGTTTCGGCACTCTTCTGGCGCAGCAAAGTCGCCAGTGGGGAGATGAACCCATAGGCCAACAGAATGCCGAGGAAAGTGCCCACCATCGCATTGGCGATCAGTGCCCCCAATTCCGCCGCAGGCCGGTCAGCCGAAGCAAGTGCGTGCACTACCCCCATCACGGCGGCCACGATGCCGAAAGCCGGTAACGAATCGCCGACCATCGCCAGGCTCCCTGCGGGTACCTCGCTTTCCTGTTCGAAGGTTTCGATCTCTTCATCCATCAACGCTTCGATCTCAAAGGCGTTCATATTGCCGCTCACCATGAGTCGCAAATAGTCGGTAATAAATTCCACCAAGTGGTTATCGGCAAGAATGCGCGGATAATTAGAGAAAATTTCGCTTTCCTGCGGATTATCGATATCAAACTCAAGCGACAACATGCCCTGCTGGCGGGATTTGGCCATCAGCCGATACAGCAGCGCCATCAGATCCATATACAGTTCTTTGTTGTATTTTGAGCGGCGCATCAGCTTGGGAAGAGCGCGTAGCGTGGATTTGATCGCTTTACCGTTGTTGCCGACGATAAAGGCCCCCACACCGGCCCCCCCGATGATCAAAAATTCGGCAGGCTGATAGAGTGCGCCGAGGTGGCCCCCGACGATCATATAGCCGCCGAACACGGTTCCCAGAACCACGAGATAACCCAAGATAACTAGCACACGTATTCCTTAAATTCACAATATGGATGGAAGGTGAGTCAGCGCGGGTGAAAATCGGCAACAGCACGGGTCACCCCGAGAGCCCGGAGTACCGAGCCCTTGAGTTTCACCAGTCTGTGTTGCTGTATAAACCTGCAAGCAGGCTCAGACTGCGCGTTTAACCTGCTCTTCCAGCAGTTGTGGAATAATATCGGCCAGTTGCGGCGAAAGTTTACGTCTTTTTACTGCGCGGGATGGAGGTTGGCATAAACTGCAGACAAAACTGTTAAGCGGCTGGTGCGCATGGGTGATAAAAGCGCCACCACAGCAGCTGCAGGCGGATAGCTGCAACATACCGCTGTCGACAAAACGCACCAGCGTCCAGGCTCGTGTTAGCGCCAGCAGCGGGGGCTCGCCTGGCTGCTGCGGACACTGTTCCAAATACAGTCGATAGGCTTTGACCACGGCTTCAACCCCGTGGCACTGACCGCATTTGAGCAGGAACTGATAAGCATTGAAAAACATCGACGAGTGGATGTTTTGCTCCCAGGTCATGAACCAGTCGGTCGAGAATGGCAACATCCCTTTGGGCGGCGGACTGCCGCGTAATTCTTTGTACAGTTTGATCAATCGCCCACGACTAAGCTGCGTTTCGCTCTCCAACATCTGCAAGCGCGCGCCCAGCGTGATCAGTTCCATGGCGAGTTGAATGTCCTTGGCTTCCTGAACAATACTTTTCTCACTCATCATCAGGCTCTTTTCTTCGTCACACTACCGCCTTTACCCGATAGTTCTTTGAGTAAATGGCTCGATAGCAAAATGCCGGTGTGGATCTGTTGCAGATCGTCCACGCGAGATTCTTTCGTCAGGTGCTCGATAGTATTGTGGTCGTTGAAACGGAAGTGGCAAACCAGCTGATTAGTTTCTGCCAGTTTTACCATTTGCGGCAACGTGAGTTGCGACAGCGCATCCGCCATTGAGTTATCAATACCCAGACGGAACATTGCTGACGCTTTTTCATCGTTAATCAGACGCTGTGCCAGAAGCAAATATGACAAATTAATGTCATAAATATGTTTAAGTAGTTCAGACGTACCCATATTCCCATCCCGACAGACTATGTTTAAAAACATACGCTGGGTGATAAATTATCGCCCATGACCTGGGTTCATTCCCAAAGTTGGCAAACAAATCCCTGTACGCCAGCCGCGACAACTGCGCGACTATACACATTTCGGGTTGTTACTCAGTATTTTGATACACATGCAATTGCATGTATGGATATACAGCATCCTGCTTCAAAAGTGTGTTTTTCGTAAGACGATTTTTACAAATATAATAAGATTAATCTTAATAACAGCGCAACTCTACCCCCGATCACTTAGCCCACACAACGTAAGTGACCTGCAATTTTAAAAACAATGTGACGTAGATCACAAAAATAAAAAATATCCACCTTGAAAAGGCCAAATTCTGACCAATTATTAACCTCCGAGCTGTGCAATAAATACGCTAAAGTAAGAAAAGGTCTTAAAAACTAGGTTTTATAGCCTAAAAATACGCGTTTTTAGATCAATTCGAACAAAAGCTTAACTAAAGCCAAATCACAGAGAAAAAATCTGCCACCCTGCCACCAGAGCAGCTTAAAATACTGATTGTCATTTAAAACCAGCTCCTTATGAATAAAATTACCCGCTAAAACATCCCCGACTGAAAAGTAAGATTTAACTTGGGTCGCTGTTTCAATTTTCGACAGAGCGACTCATGCGGTTAAAGGTGCAGTATTTTGGGCTGAACAAGTTAACAGAAGTAACAATGTGTTTCGTGGTAAGGGAGTCGACAGGGGGGCAAGTCAGAAAAGATAATGCCAACTAACGTTGCTCAGCAAGGAAAGTCGCAAATTGATTTTTACTTAGCATTTTAATTATTATTTAAGATATCCGACCTATTATATGGAAAATTCCTAATCCCCATGACAAAGATCAAAAAGTGCATTAGGTCATCTATGCTTTATTGTCTAGCTATTTCTTCAGCGCTGGCGAGATTATGCTTGAGCCTTACACCTCTTTAGCAAAAATTTTGAATGCGCACAATGAAAATACATCGGGCATCCACTTTATGCCGTTGCCGCCAAAACCACTGCCATTATCATTTTCTTTGCTATAGGCATAGAAACGTAGCGCTATGCTGGCAAACGTCTCCTGAGCCAATAAGGTAAGATTCCCCCTAATTGACAGTTTATCTGTCAAGATATATTGCCCAGATGCTCGGCACATATTATCATTCGGGGGTGCCTCCTCCCCTACCAGGGGTATTTTGGCTAAGCGTGTTCCATTTACTCACTTTTCTTTTATTTTGCCTGGCGACATCTCTTCATCTTGTGGCGATTTCTGCGAATATGTGAGATTTTTCTTTCCGCTTTAATACTATTAATAGGCTATGTTTTAACTATGACAAGTACGATCGATTACCTGATGACGTTTCGCAAATGTTCCAGCCTGGACAGCCTGGAAAAAGTCTACGACAAGCTGAATTACTCACTGACGGACGACAATGAAATGAGCAACATGTACCGTGCTGCGGATCATCGCCGTGCGGAACTGGTCTCTGGCAAACTGTTTGACTTGGGTAGGGTGCCAAAGTCACTCTGGGCACAGGTGCTTTAATCCCGCAGACAGTGATGCGCGCATCTTTTTATCTTTTATGGCGGAATCTCTTCCTTGCCCTGGGGTTTAGCGTTGCGCGTGATACAAACCACATTTATTGCGCAGGCATTGCTCTACCCTTTAAGCACACATTCAGGCAAACGGGAGTAGAACATGGGATATCACAACGTTCTGGTTACGGTGGCAGTTGCAGCGGACAGCCACCGGCTGGTAGAGAAAGCCGTCTCCATCGTGCGCCCCTGTGATGGGAAAATCACGCTAGTCAGCATCATTGCCAATACCGAGATTTTCCCCGCCCCCATGCTGGGTGACCTGCGAGCGTTGATGGAGGAAGAGACGCTGCTGTTTATGGAAGAACTGTGCCTACGGGCAAACTATCCCAATATCGCTACGCGGATCATTCACGGCGAGTTGGGCGACTGCCTGGCCTACGCCAACCAGAAGCAACCCTTTGATCTGGTCATCTGTGGCAACCATAGCGATAGCATGATGAATAAAGTGGCCTGCTCCGCCGCGCGCTTTATCAATACCAGCAGCATTGACGTGCTGATCGTTCCGCTATAATGCACAGTCATCACCTCCAGTTGGCTATTCAAGGTGGACCGCTTTTTTCTTCTAACAAATTAAGTGAGTCGTAAGCAATACCTGCTCGCCAATGAAGCATCGTTTACTCTACAATTCCCCCTTAATATCATCATCAGCGTCAATATATGATATCGGAATTATCGCAACCCCATCAATATAACCAATATCAAATATCACTGTTACCTATAGTTGACAACCAGATTTCGGTCGTTATTTTTCATCACGATATAAGAAAGTGTTCAACGAACATTCCGTCACCGCAACTATTACGCAATACTTTTCAACACGGTTCCCGCTACGCTTTTTACGTTATCGCATAAGTGCGCACATAACGCTATTTTCCACTGCGACAGATTAACTAGACTAGCCAGTACCTGAACGCCTTTCGTTCAACACCGTCGCCAAGGAGTCATCGATGTCTCAGCAAGCGCATAACCGCCGTTTTGTTTTAGCTTCACGCCCTCACGGGGAACCGCAGGCAGACAATTTCCGCCTCGAAACCAACCCCCTCCCTCAGCCCGCAGCAGGGCAGTTGTTGCTGCGCACGGTTTATCTTTCATTAGATCCCTATATGCGTGGCCGTATGAGCGATGCGCCCTCTTATGCCCCCCCGGTACAGATAGGCGAAGTGATGGTCGGCGGCACAGTATCCCGCGTGCAGGCCTCACAACATCCAGACTTTAACGTTGGAGATTGGGTGCTCGGTTACGATGGGTGGCAAAGCCATGCGTTGTCAGACGGCAGCGGCCTGCGTAATCTGGGCGCCAAACTGGATCACCCTTCCCGGCTCCTTGGCGTATTAGGGATGCCCGGGTTTACCGCCTATATGGGGCTGCTGGATATCGGCCAGCCACAGGCGGGCGAAACCTTGGTGGTCGCGGCAGCCAGCGGAGCCGTAGGTTCCGTGGTAGGTCAGATTGCCAAGCTGAAAGGATGCCGCGTGGTGGGTGTGGCGGGTGGCGCAGAGAAATGCCGCTATGTGGTGGATGAACTGGGATTTGATGCCTGTATCGATCACCGCTCGGCCGACTTTGCGGCCCAACTGGCGGAAGCCTGCCCCCAGGGCATCGATATTTACTATGAAAACGTCGGCGGCGCAGTGTTTGATGCGGTTATTCCTTTGCTCAATACCAAGGCACGTATCCCCGTCTGTGGCATTATCGCCCATTACAGCGCGACCGAGTTACCACCTGGCCCAGATCGCTTGCCGTTGTTACAAGGCCTGATCCTGCGTAAACGCATCAAGATGCAGGGTTTTATCATCTTCGATGATTACGCAGAAAGCTTCGGCGAGTTTCTACAACAGATGGGGGAATGGGTCAGCCAGGGCAAGATCAAATTCCGCGAGGACGTAGTCGACGGGTTAGAGAATGCCCCTCAGGCCTTTTTCGGACTGCTGAAAGGGAAAAACTTCGGCAAGCTGATTATCCGCGTCGCCGAGGAGTGATCCTCTGTTCAGGGCGCTATGCGCCCTGAACCCTTTACGCAACGTTCAGATCTTGGTTACCGACTGGCAAATCTCCAGATCAAAGTAACCATCAGCCACGCAATCATTGAGATAATGTTCATAGCAAACGCCCTCAGACGGCCGATAGCCGCTGGCGGGTAACAGTTGCTGGTAAAAATTACGCCAAGGGGTGGCGAAATCCCCATCGGTGATCCGCACCCGGTACACGGCGTACTCTCCTGCGGGCAGGGTTTGTATCACCATGTTTTCGCTGCCGGCAGGCAGCACAAAATCATCGGCAACGGTAAACACCACGTCGGCACGCAGGTTTTCCGCTGCGACCTGGTTCGGATCGTCCCAATAGAGTACCAGCCATTTCCCCACGGGAATGCCTTGCCGTTGTTGCCAGGCCATCAGTTGCTGAAAACCCAGTGGGACTGATTGCGCATAAGGCCCCACAACCCGCACGCCAACGGCCTTTTCTACCGGTTTTTGCTCAATTCTTACCGCCATTGTCATCACTCCTCTCGCCTATGTCCGGAACAGTAGAGTCAAGCGCCAATTTCGGTTCGTACATCCAGCAATTCAGGGAAAAATGTCAGTTCTAACGCCTTCTTCAAGAAACTAACGCCGCTGGAGCCGCCGGTACCCGATTTAAAACCAATGATCCGCTCGACCGTTTTCATATGGCGAAAACGCCATAGATGGAAGCTTTCCTCGATATCCACCAGCTTCTCGGCCATTTCGTAGGCCGCCCAGTAGGTTTGCGGATTATCGTAAATCAGTTTGAACACCGGTAACAGCTCTGGATTGCGCTGGTAAGGCTGGGTCCAGTCTCGTTCAATGCATGCCTGAGGTACCGCAAGACCGTGGCGGGAAAGGTAGCGGAGGAATTCGTCATACAGGCTCGGGGCTTCGAGGATCGCTTTCAGCGCCGCATGTTTTGGCGCATCGTCGCTGAAGACGGCCAGCATGGCGGCATTTTTGTTACCCAACAAAAACTCGATCGAACGATATTGATGGGATTGGAAACCCGAAGAGTTACCCAGCACACCACGGAACTCCACATATTCCGACGGAGTCAGCGTTTCCAGCACCGCCCATTGCTCAAACAGCAGGCGCTGGATCTGCTTCACCCTGGACAGGATCTTGAAGCAGTGGCTGAGCTTATCCTGCTGTACCAGAGTCCTGGCGGCCTGCAGTTCATGCAGCATCAGTTTCATCCACAGTTCCGAAGTCTGGTGCTGTACAACAAACAGCATTTCATCATGATGCTGTGGGTTGGAAAGTGGCTGCTGACAATCCAGTAGTTGATCCAGGCACAGGTAATCACCGTAGCTCATGCGCTTGGAAAAATCGGTGACGATGGCGCTTTCTAGTTCCCGCTGATTCATGTTCTCTCTCCGTGTCGCTCACGCTTTTGGCAAACGTGACGCGCATTGCTGGTTAGCAAGTGAAGAGAAGACAATAGTTCATACTGGCAACATTAACGTAACAATTAACGAGAGCTGCCTCGCAGATCTGGTACTGACATCAGGTTTAAACGGGCGCTGCATGCAGCACCCATACAAACAGAACATTCAGAGCACATCCAGCAGCCATTTTTGCGCAGGAGTCAGTCGGCTAGCCGTTTCTTCCTTCAACCAGCGGCGCTGGTCTTGCTGAGCGATATCTGCGCGGTCGATATAGAGTGCGTGCAATACCCTCCGCCGGGTACCGATTCTGTTCTGAGTCCCTCCATGCCAGGTGTGCGCGTTGTAGATCATTACGCTACCGGCAGGGGCTGCAAAAACAATTTCATCGGGATGTGCCAAGTCGGGATCGGCCAACACATCTTCCGGCAGTTCCGGCCGCAGGTGCGTTCCGGCGATAATCCGCGGCGCGCCGTTCTCCGCACTCAAGTCATCAATCGCCCATATCGCATTGACCAAGTGTACTTTGGGAAAATCGGGGCGCGGCTTTTTCCAGTCGGCATGCAGAGGCTGATGGCCGCCACAGTGCAAGGCTTCACGGGCATTGAGGCTCGATACCTTGAACTCACCGTTGAAAATATAGCGGCAGGCAGACAGGATCAGCGGGTGCGACCACACCTTTTCCCACACCACACCTTTATTCACCATGTTGGCAATGCGCGTTGCCGTCGCTTCCTGATGGTGCTCAATAGCCAGGTTATCCCCTTCTTTCTCCACCAGCTCATCAATAAGATTGCGCATCGCCACCAGCCAGTCAGGATCGGCCACGTTGTGCACCACGGTATACCCCAACGTATCAAGCTCCTGCTTCATCTGTGCCGTTAACTCGATGCCGGCTCCTAAAGCCTCCAGGTATATCTCGGATTGACGCTGCATCATGATTTCTCCATTTACTTTTTGATAACATAACGGCAAATTTACTGGAAGCCTGGGCCAAAAACAGGGGGCTTTTACTACGAAATACTGGACGCAGATGTACGCCAGCCAAAAATGTGACCTGGGTCATAAATGTGCAAAAGCCCCTTGAACGCCGGGAAATAACACCTTAATTGCGCTGCCCGCTTGGGTTTACCATCATTCCTAAATGCATCGTTAACCGCCGAAGCGCACTGGAGATCGCGATGTCTGAAACGCTAGTTACCCTGCTTGAACAGCTGATTGCCCATCAGAATGCGATCCAGGTAAGGTTCCCTGAGCCCACTTTTCCCGCCCCGCCACTTGCCTTCTGCGTACCTTTTCCGCGGCTTGAAATAGTGATCGAAGGGGAAGTCGAAGATCAGTGTCTCCCTTTGGCAAATAACACGCTCTCCAGCTATCAGGTGCTTTATGTCCCTGCGGGCAAATGGAGTTTTCCGCAATGGACTCAGCCAGCCACCACGCTGAGCATCTTGTTCAGTAAGCAAAAGCTGGGTTTCAGCCTGCAAAGATGGGACGGGCAAACGCTGTGTGAAACGCAAAAACAGCACGTTGCACGGCGTGGGCCCAGAGTCGGCTCATACCTGCTGCTGGCGATGAATGAGGTTTTGCTGCAACCTGATGCATTGACCTCGCAGCTGATCTTTACCGCGTTGGTCAGCCACTGCCTGGAACAGCTCACAGGCCAAGGGCAAACCGTCAGTAAAAGCCAGGAACTGCTGCTGGCCATACAGGATTACCTTGATGACCACGCTGGGTTGCCGTTAACACGGGAAAGCGTTGCCAAACGATTTCATATTACCCCTAACTATCTGTCCCACCTGTTCCAAAAATCTGGCCCCGTCGGTTTCAATGAGTACATCACCGGGGTGCGCCTCGAGCGGGCGAAAAATCTATTGCGTGGCTATGATCTGAAGATCAAAGAGATCGCTCATAACTGTGGGTTCGACGACAGTAACTATTTTTGCCGGATATTCAAAAAGCATACCGATCGTTCCCCGTCGGAATACCGCAGGCATTGCCGCAGCCTGTAGCAATATTGCTGATTGGTGTAGGGGCCGCATGATGCAGCCCCTAAGAAACGGGTGATTGAGGTTTATCACCGGGCGTAACGCCCGGCGAAAACACAGATTAGAACCACTTGCCAAAGCGGCGGATGTAGTAACGCTTCATCAATTGCGCCACCACACAGTAGCTGACCAGCGTGGCCACCAGCCAAGGGAAATACTCCCACGGCAGCGGTTGCAACCCGACCCATGCCCCGAGCGGCGAGAACGGAATATAGATACCGAGTGCCATAATAATCCCGGTGGTCAACAACACCGGCAGCGCCGCTGTGCTCTGAATGAATGGGATCTTCTGGGTACGCAGCATATGCACTACCAGCGTCTGAGACAGCAATCCTTCAATAAACCAGCCGGACTGGAACAGAGCTTGATGCTCTACGCTATTGGCGGCAAACACGAACCACATCAACGCATAGGTAGTGATGTCGAAAATCGAAGACGTCGGCCCAATCCACAGCATAAAGCGACCAATATTCTTGGCATCCCATTTGCGGGGTTTACGCAGGAACTCTTTGTCCATCTTGTCCCACGGCAGGGAAAGCTGGGAAATATCGTACATCAGGTTCTGTAACAGCAGGTGGATCGCCAGCATCGGCAGGAACGGAATAAACGCACTGGCCACCAGCACCGAGAACACGTTGCCGAAGTTGGAGCTGGCGGTCATGTTCAGATACTTGATGATATTGCCGAAGGTTTCACGCCCTTTGATCACCCCTTCTTCCAGAACCATCAGGTTCTTTTCCAACAGGATGATATCGGCGGATTCCTTGGCGATGTCAGTACCGGTATCGACAGAAATGCCCACGTCGGCATCGCGTAACGCCGGAGCGTCGTTAATGCCATCCCCCAGGAAACCCACGGTGTGGCCATTAGCCTGCAACATTTTCAGCACGCGTGATTTTTGCAGCGGCGTCAGCTTGGTAAATACCGTACGCTGCTCAACTTCACGCATCAGATGGGCATCGTCCATCTGTTCAATCTCCAGGCCCGAGAGCGGCGTTCCCGGTTCCAGGCCAACGTCACGGCAGATTTTACAGGTGATTATCGGGTTGTCGCCGGTCAGCACTTTCACCGCCACGCCATTTTCCTGCAGGGCAGCAATCGCTTCACGAGCGCTCTCTTTTGGCGGATCGAGGAAGGTCAGCAGGCCTTCGATCACCAGATCGCGTTCATCCACAATACTCAGTGGCAGAGTGCAACCTTCCAGACCCAGATCTCGCGTTGCCAGCACCAGCACGCGGAAACCATCTTCATTATACTGGCACGCCAAAGCCTGCAAATCGGCACGGCGAGCCTCGTCAAGCGCCAACACCTCCTGCCCGACACGGACGTGAGTGGCGATCTCCAGCATCTCTTCAACTGCACCTTTGCAAATCAGCAGTTGGCGCTGTTGTTCATCCTGTACCACGATCGACAAGCGACGACGTATAAAATCAAACGGCAGCTCGTCAACCTTGCTGTAGCGCCCCAACGCCTCAACGCCTGGCTGGCCCTGGCCAAAACGGATCACCGCCTGATCCATCAGGTTCTTCATGCCGCTCTGATGGAAGCTGTTCAACCAGGCTAAATGCAGCACGTGGTTATCCTTGCTGCCGTTCACGTCCAGATGGTGTTCCAGAATGATGCGATCCTGCGTCAGGGTGCCGGTTTTATCGGTACAGAGCACGTCCATCGCGCCAAAGTTCTGGATCGCATTCAGCCGCTTGACCACCACCTTGCGGCGCGCCATGGCAATTGCGCCTTTCGCCAGGTTCGAGCTGACAATCATCGGCAGCATTTCCGGCGTCAGCCCCACGGCGACCGCCAAGGCAAACAGGGCCGCCTCCGTCCAGTCTCCCTTGGTGAAACCGTTAATCAGCAAAACGATCGGCACCATCACCAACATAAAGCGGATCAGCAGCCAGCTAACGCTGTTTACCCCACGGTCAAAGGCAGTTTGCGAACGGGTACCGACGATCGACTTAGCCAGAGAGCCAAAGTAGGTGCGGCCACCGGTCGCGACCACCACCGCCGTCGCCGTTCCGCTGGCCACGTTGGTGCCCATCAGGCAGATATTGGCCAACTCCAGCAGTTCGCTTTCGCTGGAGGCATCAATCTCGCTGGACTTTTGGCTCACGCCGGCCAAGGCATCGTATTTTTCGATTGGGATAGCTTCGCCGGTCAAGATGGCCTGGCTGATAAACAGATCGCGTGAGCTGAGCAAACGAAGGTCCGCAGGTATCATGTCCCCGGCGGAGAGCTTGATAATATCGCCCGGAACCAACTCACGAATGGGAATTTCCACCGCTAACGCCTGGGTGCTGAAATTACTGCGGCGCAGCACCGTTGCCGTGGTACGCACCATCGATTTGAGTGATTCGGCCGCTTTATTGGTGCGGTATTCCTGCCAGAAACGCAGCAACCCGCTCAACGTAACCATAATCAGGATAATGATGACGCCGGTAAGATCGGTTTCCTCGCCGTTTTGCATGGGTAACCAGTAATCGGTAAAGAAACTGATCCCTGCCAGCACCATCAACACAAAGATAAACGGGTTGTTAAACGCGCTGACTAACTGCACCAGCGCATGCGGTGCCTTCTCATGGGCAACCTGATTACTACCGAAATACTGCAAACGCTCCTGGGCATCTTCCTGAGTTAATCCGATGCGGTTACAGTTCAAATTAGCCAACGTTTGATCGAGGCTGTTCTTTGCCTCGAGAGCAATGGCATACGGCTCGCGCTGTTTATCACGGCGGCGGCTATTTTCTTTAATATGGGTCATGACGCTATTCTCTTTTTTTACTTTGCACACAGGGTTACCCCGCCCGTAATAACGGGTGAACATGCACAAAGTGGAATTTACTTTATTGGCGTAGCTAAAGTAACGCTAATAACTTTAACTATGCAGTAGTAATAAAATCTCTGGGGGGTGCTTGCATAACACATCCTTATCACCTGTCAGGTGAAGGTTATTTATCGTTAAACGGGTAATTCTGACGCCACGCGCCAATGCACGGCACTCACGCTGCGTTCTAAACTAATACGGCAGACAATGCCCTCAATCTCTTTTTGCGCGGCCGGATTAGCCACAATTTCCGCACAGACTTCCAACTGACCAGGAATGGCAATATCGGCGCTACGCAGCGATTGCAGACGTAATGCCACGCCGTTCAATGCCTGTAGGATCAGGGTACGAACCAGGATTTCATCCTGCTCCCCGCAGGTGACCTGGACACGATAACGCAGCTCCAGATCCACCGCCTGCTGCTGGGGTTGCAGGTTAATGCGCTGCGCCGCTTCACGCAGCAGGATATTGGCACACAGGATCACCAGGGTAGCGCAGACGGCTTCCCAATGCTGCCCCAGGCCACATAGCACGCCGATGGCCGCAGAGCACCACAAGGTAGCCGCCGTGTTCAGGCCGCGGATATTCAGCCCTTCCCGCATAATCACACCGGCACCGAGAAAACCGATACCGGAAACGATCTGCGCAGCAATACGCCCCGCGCTGGAAGGCTCGGTGTCAAAAGAGCTCAGGATAAACACTGCGGCCCCGGTCGCAACCAAAGAATTGGTACGCAAGCCCGCCATACGCTGACGCCATTGACGCTCGGCACCAATAACGGCGCCCAGACCCATTGCCAGGAATAAATTCAGGATAAAAGGAGTCATAGCCATGATCTTCCCCTTAATTAATCATTGAGGTTGAATCATGTGCTGTTAAGCACACGCGAAATCGCGCCGATAATTAATCAGCGAGTCAGCGTTTGAGTGCCTGGAGGGAAAAGGCCGTGGTAATGGTTAAATACCATAATAATATCCGAATCAATACGCCCAATGCGCAAGCGCCTCGGGGACAACAATCATGTTCGGGTTGGCACAGCTCGGAATAACTAGAGAGGGGTGCTGCCCGCCGTGTTCGGCAAGCAACAAATCACGGGAGATTGGTCAACTTGCCTTTATTATTTCGCTACTACTGCAACTGTCCAATTGGTTTTCTCCACGGTGATTTTGGCTGGAGTATAATGACATGAAGTTGTGAAGTAAAGGTTATATTATTAAACGAAGCCTAAACCGAGTATTACCCTTATTTAATGACTGTTATAGGCACAATAATATAAGAGGGCTAATCGGGCTCAGCAATGGGCCCCTACGCTACGAGCTGTTGCTGTAGCCAGTTCAGTAACGCTGCTACCTCAGGCGATAAGCCGGCGGCTTGTGGCCACACCAGATAGACATCGCTATCATTCAAATGCAGCGCGGCCGCCAAAGGCACCAAGCGCCCTGCTGTAATCGCATCCTGCGCCAACACGGCCTTCACCAGCGCAATACCAAACCCCTGCTCGGCTGCGCGCAGCAGTAACCCTGCATCATTGAACAGCGCTAACTGTTGCCCACCGCCAATTCTCCCTACGGCGCTAAACCAGCTATGCCAGGGAGTGACGTCATGCTCAAGCAGCGGGATCTGTGGATCTCCAGCATCAAACGCCTCCTGCCATTGCCTGGCCAGCTCCGGGGTCGCTACCGGCAGCACTACTCCTGAGGCGATACGCTGAGCCTGAACGCCTAGCCATTGGCCATCACCAATGCGGATCGCGGCATCGAATCCTTTGCGGTCGAGATCCTGAATCGCCAGCGAGGCGTCAATATCCAACCGGATCCCAGGGCAAGCACGATGAAACTCTGCCAATCTGGGCAACAACCAGTAATGCGCAAAGGAAGGCAGCACGCTGATGCGCAACATCTGGCTGACCGCTACCCGTCTGGCTCGTTCAACGCCCTGTTGCAAAGCGAGTAAGGCAGGCTCAGTTGCCGCCAGCAGTTCGCGCCCCGCGGCATTCAGCCGTACCCCACGCCCGGAGCGGTCAAAGAGTGGGTAGCCAATAGCCTGTTCGAGCTGCTGAATTTGTTGGCTAACGGCACCATGAGTCAGGCTGACGCGTTGCGCCGTGGCACGCAAATTCTCCAAACGGGCAGCGATCACAAAGGTTGGCAAAAGATGCAGGGGAAGACGCTCATTCATTACTGGTTAGCCTTACTATCCAAAAGGGTCATTTTTTATCGATATTAGCACTGATCAGGATCGCCTATAGTGCAAACCTACTGGCCCCTAACCCAAGGCATGACCATGCACCCACGTTTGCAGCAGGATCTCGACGATTTACCCCACATACTTAACCATACCAACCAATTGGCGCAGGGCTTCCTTGCCAGCTTGAGCCAGCGCGCGGTATGTCCGCCCTTGGCCGACCAACAGTTGCAAACCGGCGACGATCGGTTGGCCGAAGAGGGTTGCGGGGCATTAGCGGCGTTAGAAGAGTTTTGGCAACGCTATGAGGCTGGCCTTTCCGGCAGTGCCGGGCCGCGTTACTTTGGTTTTGTCACCGGCGGCAGCACCCCTGCGGCGCTGGCTGCCGACTGGTTGGTTAGCACAGCCGACCAGAATAGCCAACTAAGCCATGATACCGTGGCGGCCGCGATCGAACTGGCAACGATTGAGCAATTGAAAACCCTGCTGCAACTGCCCGCCGACTTCAGCGGTAGCTTTGTCAGCGGTGCCACCATGGCCAACTTCACCGGGATCGCCATCGGCCGCCAGTGGTTAGGGCAACAGCGCGGGATCGATGTTGCACAGCTTGGCTTGGCCGCCTTGGGGCCAATTCAGGTCCTTTCCGCCAATGCCCATGCCAGCAGCGTGAAAGCGCTCAGCATGCTCGGTATTGGGCGTGATGCTTTAAAGTCTATTGCCAGCCAGGCTGATTGCGAAGCTATTGATATCGAAGCGCTGGAGCGTCATCTGGCCGCCACGCCAGATATCCCGACGATAGTGCTCGCCAGCGCAGGCACGGTAAATACCGGCGTTTTCGACGATCTGCCCCGCCTGCTGGCACTACGTGCACGCTATCCCTTCTGGTTGCATGTTGATGCCGCCTTTGGTGGGATCGCGGCCTGTTCTCCCCGCTTGGCCCATCTGCTGGACGGTTGGCACCAAGCGGACTCAATCACCGTAGATGCCCATAAATGGCTGAATGTCCCTTATGACAGCGCCATTCAATTTACCCGTCATCTGGCATTGCAGATGCAGGTGTTCCAGAATCACTCGGCCTATCTGGAGGCCCCCACGTTGCGCCCAGACAACTATTTGCACCTGACGCCCGAGAACTCGCGGCGTTTTCGCGCCCTGCCCTTGTGGATGGCATTGAAAGCCTACGGCAGCAGCGGTATGCGGGAGATCGTCGAGCGTAACGTAACGTTAGCGCGATATTTAGGTGACGGATTGGCGGCCAGTGAAGGCTTCCGCCTGCTGGCCCCTGTGGATCTGAACATCGTGTGCTTTGCGCTGAAGGGCGTTACAGGCGATACCACCGCCGCACGCAACCGCTTCATCGATCGCTTGGATCGGCACGGCGTGGTGCGCTGCACGCCCACCAGCTATGCGGGCCAACCGGGTATTCGGGCAGCCCTGGTGAATTGGATGACTGAAGAACAGGATATTACTTTGGCGCTGGCATCAATGCAGGCTTGTCGGGCTGAGGTCTGAAAGTGGCGAGGCTTTGCTTCTGTTGGCCGTCGGTTGTGATATTCAACGGCGATAGCCAGGCGGTAAACGCCTCGCGCAATACCGGCCATTCACCATCAATGATGGATAGCCAGTCCGTGTCGCGATTGCGCCCCTTTCTGGTCATTGCCTGGCGAAAAGTCCCCTCAAAGGTGAAGCCCATACGCAGTGCAGCCTCGCGAGAGGGGGCATTCAGACGATCGCATTTCCATTCGCAACGGCGAAAGCCCAAGTCGTCAAAAGCGTGCTTGAGCATCAGAAAGATGGCTTCACTCCCCATCGCACGCCGCTTCATCAAGGGTGACCAGTTGATCATCCCCAACTCGACCACCCCGTTGGGTTGATCGATGTTCAAGAAAGCACAGGTGCCGACCGCTTTACCGGTAGTCGCATCAATCACCGCCAGGGTGTTTCTACCCTGGGTTGCCAGCTGTCGCTGCAAGTACTGTTGGAAAACAGGCAGCTCCGTGGGGCGTTCACTAGACAGATAGGTCCAGTCACGCCCGTCTTCCGCCAGTTGGTAGGCATGAAACAACTCATCAGCACGGCGCGCGATATCCATCGGCTGCAAGCAGCAGAAACGCCCTTGGAGACTCTGTTTTCCCGGTTCACCCGCAGGTTGCCAGCCCTCAAGCGCTGTACCAATGGGTTGCCCAAACTGATTGTGATCCACCTGTCCTCCTGATCGTGAGTTGAAATCGCATCTAGCAGCATTTCGATGTCTCTGCGCAGTAAGAAGATACGTCAGGAAAATCGATATGTCGCGGATAAGTTATTCACCCCGGAATCATTAACAAATGAATAATTTACATTAGTTATTTAATTAACGACCACATGGTTAGCAGAACTACTTATTTTGACTTGATTCCATTCATAGACGCCTTCCTCAAACACATAAAAGTAACTAAGAATCGTTACCATTGGAGCCAATACATTGATACAATCAATTGAATAAGCAAACTTAATGGCGTTTGGTGATGAAACAGAAGCAACAAAATCAGTCAAAAGACCGCCAACTCTGGCGTCACAGCGAGCCATAAGCCACCCTTAAGAATCATCTTATTGACGGAAAATAGTACCACGATGAAAATAGCTAACCTTAGCAACAAATTTAAGGCTGACTACCCGGCGTCCAGTGATATTTCCAGCCGAAAAGTCACCACAGCATAATAAGTCGACTTAAGCTAAACTGATGCTTTTGATAGATTTAAAAATATAATTCGAAAAGACGTTGAGTCATGCCGGTTTTATTGATAGAAAGTTGCATTCATAAGATGTGATTTTTTTATAACTTTTAGCCTTTTATCTTCAGGCTTTTCTTTTTATAACCGCGTGGAAACGGACTTAAGCAGGGGGCTTTATGCCAATAATCATTATGGATTCATGCAGTTACACTAGACTAGGATTAACCGACTACCTGACGTCGCACGGGTTGAAAAAGCGCCAGATTAGCGCCGTCAATCATATCGACGGCCTGCATGAGAAATGCACCAAACTTAAGCCTAATATGGTATTCCTGAATGAAGACTGCTTCATCCATGAGGCGGATGCGACGGAAAGAATAAAACGCGTGATCTCTCTTAATCCCGATACTTTATTCTTTATTTTCATGGCCATCACCAACGTACATTTCGACGATTATTTATACGTCCGCAAGAACGTGATCATCTCGTCAAAATCAATTAAACCGCAAACCATGAGCCAGTTGCTCACCCACTACCTCGAAAGAAAGCTGATTCGCCCGGAAAAAAGCTCGCTGGATCAGACACCTGTCACTCTAAGCCAAACCGAGTCAAACATGCTACGCATGTGGATGTCCGGCCAAGGCACCATCCAGATCTCCGATCAAATGCAGATCAAGGTGAAAACCGTCTCTTCCCATAAGGGAAACATCAAAAGAAAGATCAAAACCCACAACAAGCAGATTATCTACCATGTTGTCCGCCTGACCGACACGCTTACCAGCGGCATTTTCGTCAACAGCCGTTAATAGCCATTACGGCCAAATAAAGTGACAGCGGAACGCTGTGGTTAGAGTACGACAGAAAAACGCCCGTTTTCAGCGGCAATGCTGCCGCTACGGGTATTTAGGCAGGCTTTCAACACCGCATGACCATGCGGCCAGGTTTCAGCCCACCTGCCAGACCGGCGGCAAGCTGTTAATTGCAGGAAAAAATTTAATCCTGTTCAGCACTGCGCAGTTCTACAAAGGTGCCATCGCGGCTATCGATCTCATTGAAGAACCACACGCCCGCCGGGTAATCTTCCAGTGACACCAGATACATCGTGCCTTCATTAAACACTTCCACTTCCAGCACTACCCCTTCCCGACGAGGGCCGCCGTCGGTCTTTACCGTCACCAGATCGTTAACTTTCATGCTCTACCTCGTTATTTATCTCGGATATCAGTCTATTACAGTTGACGAAAAGAACCCACCATTGCGTATGCGGCGATGACTACTAAAGCTTAGCAGAATGTCAGGCTGGTCTTTCAGAGCTCTGACATACGACCGTGAACGGTTTTTCCGCCTATTGGCTCAAATCGCAGACACAAAAAAACCCGCCTTGGCGGGTTTTTGTTAATCAGCGAGAGGCCGATTAGATAGCGGTAACGTTAGCCGCTGACGGACCTTTAGCACCGTTCTCGATAGAGAACTGTACGTTCTGGCCTTCAGCCAGGGTCTTGAAGCCTTGATCCTGGATTGCAGAGAAGTGTACGAACACGTCTTTGCTGCCGTCTGCAGGAGTGATGAAACCAAAACCTTTAGACTCGTTGAACCACTTCACTTGACCTTTGATCATGTTAGACATGTTGAATTCCTTCAATAAAAAATTTAAGCCACCATGGGCATGAAATAGCCGGTCATCAGTTACTTATGGAGGCACTAGAAAGGAAATTCGTCAGTGAAGAGCTATCAAGGATAACGCTTTAAATTTGAACTACTTTACTCAAAATGTCGTGCATAAATAGGTCTGTACCACAGGCCGAGAATCATTAACTCATGTTGGGCGTTTAATAGCAACTCTTTTTAGCTCGTGAGGCTGGAAAGGGAGAGCGAACGCACAGAATTTGCTCCCCGCTGGCGAAATTATCGGCGTTATCTTGTGGATTTCACTGACAATGGTGGTAACGCGGCGCCACAAAATTTACAAAACTTCGCCTCAGTTTCATGCCCACCACAGTCGCATTGCACACAATGGCGCTCTTCCCGATAGCGCCGCATCTCCTGCGACATGTAGGCGGTCAGGATGCCCGTAGGCACCGCAATAATCGAATACCCAACCAGGATCAGCACCGAAGCCAGCATCCGCCCTAAGGCCGTATGAGGCACAATATCGCCGTATCCCACGGTGGTTAACGTGACTACCGCCCAGTACATCGACGCGGCAAGGCTGGTAAATCCACCAGCGCCCCCTTCCACCGCGTACATCAAGCCGCCAAACACGCACAGCATCACGCCGACAAAGCCAAAGAACATCGCCAGCTTATGGCGCGCCAGCTTGATGCTGCGCCAGACAATACCCATCTCGCTCATGTAGCGTAACAGTTTCAAGACCCGCAACACGCGCAGTATCCGCAACACACGCAGCAGAACGACATACTCCACCGCCATATGCGGGAATAGCCAGATGATATACATCGGCAGCATCGTCAACAGATCGACAATGCCAAAAAAGCTGATGGCATAACGCTCTTTACTCGGCGTGCACCACAACCGCAACAGATATTCCGCAGTAAAAATGACGGTGAAAAAGACCTCAGCCAAAAGCAACTGATGAAGCACTTGAGCATTGGGGGTATACACCGAGCTGCCGCCGGGTTCGAGAAACAGCAACAGCACGCTGAGCAGCGCCGAGCTCACCCAAAATAACTGCATCCTGCGCCCGATTCGGGTTTGGTTACCGAACAACAGCTGGTAGCTACGCTGGCGCAGGGTTTGTTTTCGCACTTTGTTGGTCATAATCCAATGTCTGGTCAAAAGGTTTGCGCTCATACTAAATCCGAACCTGCGCACAACCAAATTTACCCCATGACAGGATCAGGAGAGAACGAGCGCCAGGCCGCAAAATGGCCCGACGTCATATTTTCATCACAAAAATGTCACAATCCAGCCATATGATGGCTAGCGATTATCCGCTCCGGGTTAACACCAAGGATTTCGCCTATGAACACCGTAAAAGCCATTAATCACCAGCAGGCAGAGACGCTGATCCGCTCAGGATCGGCGAAAAAGATTGAGCTGGCCTATGACATTGACAGCGACGATTTTTTCCAGCTCGCCAGCCTGTGGTGCGATCAGGGTGCCAAGATTTCCAAAGGCAAAAAGCACTTTATCGTCTCGCTGAAAGGTTTTCGTATTCCGCCAAACGACTGATCCTCTGCCCTCTTTGCGGCGGTATCTCTGCTTATCTAGACAAAACCGCCCTTTCGCACACATGCCAACTCTGTTATCCCTATAAGATAATCCAGCCGGGAATACCCCGAATACGCAGATTGATCAAGGAGAACGGCATGTCATCCAACGCACAACTACCTGAAAACATGAAGGTCATCGAAATCAGCCAGCCGGGCGAACCAGAGGTTCTGGTGAGTGCTGAACGCCCGTTACCAGTATTGGCCCAAGGTGAAATACTGGTGAAAGTCGCTGCCGCCGGCGTCAACCGCCCAGATGTTATGCAACGCCGTGGGCAATATGCCCCACCTCCGGGCGCCTCGGACATTCCCGGGTTGGAAATTGCTGGCACGGTGGTGGCCGTTGGCGTTGGGGTACAACGTTATGCCCCGGGTGATGCCGTATGTGCGCTGATCGCCGGTGGGGGCTATGCCGAATACTGCAAGGTGCATGAAAGCAATGCGCTGCCGGTCCCGAAAGGCTTCAGCATGATAGAAGCCGCCGCCATGCCAGAAACCTTCTTCACCGTTTGGGTCAACGTATTTCAACGTGGTCATCTTCGGGCCGGGGAAACCGTGCTGATCCACGGTGGTACGTCAGGCATTGGCACGGTTGCCACCCTGTTGGCCAAAGCCTTCTGCGCCTATGTCATTACTACCGTTGGCTCTGAAGAGAAACGTGAGGCCAGCCTGGCGTTGGGTGCCGACGTCGCCATCAACTATCGCACCGAAGATTTTGTCGAACTGACCAAAACCGCAACCAATGGCAAAGGGGCCGATGTCATCGTCGATTTGATCGCGGGGGATTACGTGGAGAAAAACTACCGTGCCGCTGCAATGGACGGGCGTATCGTACAGATCGGCACACAAAATGGGGTAGTGAAAGAACTGAACCTGATGCCACTGCTGCTGAAGCGCCTGACCCATACCGGCTCAACGCTGCGGGCGCGCAGTGTGGAAGATAAAGCCCAGATCGCTGCCGAACTGGAACTCAAAGTGTGGCCGTTGCTGGAACGCGGGGAGTTAAAACCGCAGATTTTCCAGACGTTCCCGTTGGAGCAAGCCGCACAGGCCCATGCCTTGATGGAGTCCAGTGCGCATATCGGTAAAATTATGCTGACCCTGTAATGGCAACCCTCCGGCTAGAAACCGGAGGGTAAATATCAGCCGAACAGTTTACCTTTCAGCAAATCCATCCCGGCGCTCATCAGATCGCCGCCCTGTGGCTCCTGACCATTGGGTGACAGTTTGTCAGTGATCATCGGCAAATACTGGGCAATCAGGGCAGAAGCCTGCGCCGGATCGATCCCCAATTTGCCAGCCAGTTGTGCAATGGCATCAGTACTTAACGCCTGCTCAACGTGTTCGCCACTGATTGGCTGATTTTCACCCGTACCGATCCAGGAGGCGACCACGTCCGCCAAATTTCCTTGGCGGAATTTGTCCAGGATAGCCGGCAGGCCCCCTTGCTGTTCAACCCACTGCAAGATGGCGCTGTAATCCATGCCTTTACCACCGCTCAATGCCCCGACTAACCCATCCAATAATCCCATCGCTATCCCCTTCTCAAACGCTGTACGTTTGTTGCATTTAAAAGAAAAGGGCCGCCGCAGCGACCCCTATTGATCGAACCCGGCTTAGCTTCTGATCTTTCTGTAGACAAAAAGCACCACCAGAGCACCGATAACGGCAACCACAAAGCTGCCCAGGTTAAAGCCATCAACCCGGCCCATACCGAAGAAGGTACTGATATAGCCGCCGACAACTGCACCCACCACACCCAGGATCACGGTCATGATAAAGCCGCCGCCGTCTTTACCCGGCATGATCCACTTGGCCAAAATACCAGCGATTAACCCAAAAACGATCCAGGAAATGATACCCATTTTTACTCTCCCCAATTGACCCATTGCCCGAACTTGCTGGCAACAGCATTATCAAAACGTTCACCGTCAGAGACCACCCTCTGACAGTATTTACGTCTCTGTACCTTACTACTATAGTCAAAAATCAGCGAGTTACCTACCTCTTGCAGTCTGAAAATCACCGTGTGAAATTTGTGCAATTTTCATCCAGCTGTCATCTTGTGTGGCGATAATCAGCTATACTAAATGATGCTCAACTGAACTTCGACCGAGGATAGCGCCATGAGCAACCCCCCTTTCATGCTGTTTTTGGTTTTGGTTTATACCTTGGCCGCCGTGTGGGATGGTTCCGCTGCGCAGTTGTTTATGTGAAAGTCGTCGGCCAAACAGCCATTAACCATTCCTGACCAAGACATTTTTATTCTATTCGGCGCTCCTTTGGTCGAACATCTTCACTCCCTACAAATTCAGCAACCTTGCAGGGCATAGGATCCAAGAGGAGGAACTATGTTGATTCAACCCTATCTGTTTTTTGCCGGTGACTGCGAGCAAGCGGTGAATTTTTATGCCCAGCAGCTAAACGGCAATATAGAAATCATAATGCGTTACAAAGATATTCCGGCAGAGGAGCAGCAAAATGGGCCGCCCAATGCCGATCCTGAGTCGATTATGCATGCCAGGCTGGTGATCGGGGATAACGTCATTATGGCATCGGATGGATGTCCGGCCGACCCAGGCGGGCAGACACATAGTGGGTATTCACTGTCGATCCTCAGTGAAAACGTCGAGCAAGGTGAGGAAGTGTTCAACCGGCTAGCCCAAGGTGGCACCATCACCATGCCTTTCCAACCGACCTTCTGGGCCAAGGGCTTTGGCATGCTGACCGATAAGTTCGGTGTCAACTGGATGGTCAACGTCGAGTAGCCGCATGGTGCAGTGCCTGGCTGTGAGGATAGGTACTGCCCAGCGCTAACGATGCCAGCTAGAAGCCACCAGGGAGAACAAGACAAACAACACCAGCAACAATACCAGAGCCAACCGCCAGAAAGGCATTTTGCGCCGCTGGTAGGCGATAATCATCACCCCGGCCAGCGCCAGAAGCGTAAACGGGTAATATACCGCCAGCGTCAGTAAAACCTGCATCATCGCGTCAGATAGTGCTGCCATGTGCCTCCCCGGTACCAATTTATGCTGAACATATCCTGGAAATATAACGGAACATGCAAGATGGAAATATAAGGGTTAAGATTGTTCGCAATACCCGTACCTAACGGATTCCATGACAGGAATGCTATGCTAGCACCTCAGCTCCCGCCCCAAAAACAGCCATTATCCGGGAAAAACAAAAACTCGCCGTTACTCTATCAGGCTGGCGTGTTCGTTATTATCGTCGTGCTTACCCTGATCATGTTCAATGCCTGGCAAATCTGGAACGCCCATCAACGCAACCTGCAAATTGCTGAAAATGACTCGCAGAATCTGGCCCGATCGCTGGCACAGCATGCCGAAGATACCTTTGCGCAGGTAGACAGTAACCTGGCCGATCTTGGCGAACGGATTGAAACCGATGGCTTGGGCCAACCCCAGCGTTTACGCCTGCAAAAAATCATGCAGAGCCAGGCCAGTCACTTTCCGCAACTGCATGGCAGCTTTGTCTATGATTCCCAGGGCAACTGGATCCTGACGTCCAACGGTAAACCCCTCAGCCATACCAATAATGCCGACCGGGCGTACTTTAAATACCACGTCACTCATAATAATAATATGATTTATATCGGCGAGGTGATCCGCAGCCGCTCGACCGGCGATTTGGTTATCCCGGTGTCGCGCCGCCTGAACCATGCGGACGGCAGCTTTGCCGGCGTGGTCATTTCGACGCTGTATGTCGATTATTTCCGCCAGTTTTACAACACCTTTGCCCTTAACAACGACGCCTCACTCAGCCTGATACTGGCCGACGGCTCCATTTTGTACCGCCGCCCGTACAATGAGGATGCCATCGGGAAAAATATCTCCCACAGCCCTTTATTCCGCGAAGTTCTGCCGCACTCGTCCTTTGGCAACGTCACCATGATCTCACAGTTCGATAATGTAGAACGGGTTTATGGTTATTCGCAGGTGGAACGTTACCCGCTGGTGATCACCGCAGGGCTGTCGAAAAAAGACGTTCTGACCGACTGGCGCAACGATGCGTCACTTTTTGCACTCGGTGGAGGAGTCCTGCTGTCCATACTGCTGGCCCTGGGGTTGGTGCTGATACGTCAGATTAACCAAAGCGTACAGACCGAAGTCGAGCTGGTGCGCACCCGTGATCAACTGACGCTGATGAACCACACGCTGGAAGAACTGGCTTTGCTGGATGGCTTGACCGGCCTGGCCAACCGCCGTCAGTTTGATATCGCGCTAAAAAACGAAATGACGCGGGCAGCACGTAACGATCGCAGCGTAGCCCTGTTGATGCTGGATATTGATTATTTTAAACAGTTTAACGATATCTACGGCCACGTGGCTGGGGATCAGTGTTTGCAGCAGTTGGGCCGCATGCTGCAAAGCATGGTCAACCGCCCTGGCGATCTGATGGCGCGTTACGGCGGTGAGGAGCTGGCAATTATTCTGCCGGATACCGATCTTCAAGGCGCAATCGTCTTTGCCGAACGGGTCCTGGAGGGCATCCGGCAGTTGAAGATCGCCCACACAGGCAGTCCGCTGGGGATTATCACCGCCAGCATCGGTGCCAGTGCAAAAGTCCCGCATCCGTATAACGATACGCCGCTGAGCCTGGTCAGCGTGGCGGATAACGCCCTGTATACGGCGAAAAAAAGCGGTAAGAACCGGGTTTGCAGCCTCTAGGTTCAGAATAGTTAGGGTAGATCATTTCAGCAAATAATGGGGCATCTTAACATGATGCCCCCGACGATCCAGCCTTAGTGCACCGTGTTGAAATCCCCCTCCTGGCGCGCCACCAGCGTCAGAATGCTATACAGCGCCACGGCCTGCTGATGCTGGTTGAGCACCTGCACATCCCAGACCACCACGCCATGTGGGCGATCCTCGGCGGTTTTCTGCGGCTTGCGGATTTTCTTTTTACAGGTCAATCGCACCTGAATAGTGTCACCAATCTTCACCGGCTCGATAAAACGCAGGTTTTCCATGCCGTAGTTGGCAATCACTGGCCCGACGCCCGGATCGACAAACAGCCCGGCAGCGGCAGAAACCACAAAGTAACCGTGGGCCACTCGCTCACCAAACAGTGATTCCGCTGCACCAATCTTGTCCATATGCGCGTAGAAATGGTCGCCGCTCAGGCAGGCAAAGTTGACGAGGTCGGCTTCGGTAATGGTACGGCGGGCGGTCAGCAAGCTCTCGCCAATCTGCAACTGCTCAAAATATTTGCGGAACGGGTGTACCTGTTCTTCCACCACGTCGGCACCTCGTACCCATTCACGGCTGATGGCCGCCAGCATCGACGGGCTGCCCTGGATCGCCGTGCGCTGCATATAGTGTTTTACCGCCCGCAGCCCACCAAGCTCTTCGCCACCGCCGGCTCGCCCAGGCCCGCCATGCACCAACAAAGGCAATGGTGAGCCGTGGCCGGTCGATTCCGTCGCCGCGTGGCGATCCAGCACCAACATGCGGCCATGGGCGCAGGCGGTTGCTCGAATAAACTGTGAAGCCAACTCCGCATCAGCCGTCACCAACGATCCGGCCAGGCTACCTTGCCCCAGCAGCGCCAACTCAATGGCCTGTTCGGTAGTTTGATAAGGCATCAGTGTCGCCACCGGGCCAAACGCTTCGGTGCCATGTACGGCCTGATGGCGGAACGGATCGGCGCAGTACAGCAGAGTGATCGGATAAAAAGCGCCTGATTGCGCACCATCACCCACCACTTCTAACTCATCCAGCGTTGCGCCGCAGAGTGGTTCACAGCCATTGCGCAGCAGGAATTCCACCTTTTGCTGCACGTCGTCGCGCTGTTCCTGATTGACCAACGCCCCCATCCGCACCTGCTCCAGCTGTGGATCGCCAATCTTTACGCCAGCCAGGCGCTGCAACAGCGCTTGCTGTACCTCGGCAATGCGGGCCACCGGAACGATAATACGCCGGATAGCAGTACACTTTTGCCCTGCCTTACTGGTCATTTCGCGGCTGACCTCTTTGATAAACAGCGCAAACTCCGGCATCTCTGGCGTCACGTCCTCCCCTAGCACGCAGCAGTTTAACGAGTCGGCCTCCATGGTAAAGGCGATGGACTTCTCCAGCAGGCGCGGGTGGGAACGCAGCTTCTGCCCGGTTTGCGCCGAGCCAGTGAAGGTGACCGCATCCTGATAATCGAGGTGATCGAACATATCGCCCACGCCGCCGCAGATCAGTTGCAATGCCCCTTCAGGCACCAGCCCGCTGTCGATAATCAGTTTCACCATCGCCTGGGTTAGCTGTGCCGAAGCGGTGGCAGGTTTGATGATGGCCGGCATCCCCGCCAGCCAGGTAGGTGCCAGCTTCTCCAACATACCCCAGCAGGGGAAGTTAAAGGCGTTGATATGCAATGCGACACCGGGGCGAGAGGTCAGCACATGGCGTGCAGCAAACTGCGACTGCTTGGAGAGTGGGATCAGCTCATCTTCCGGCCACAGCGAATCGTCCGGCAGTTCGCGCCCTGCCAATCCTGCATAGGAGAACAGCGTGGCGATACCACCTTCGATATCAACCCAGCTGTCATTGCGCGTGGCGCCGGTTTGATAGGAGATCTGATACAGCGCTTCTTTATTAGCCAGCAGGTGTTTAGCCACCGCTTTCATCATCTGGGCGCGCTGCTGAAACGTCATCCTTGCCAACGCCGCGCCACCCAGCTTGCGGGCATAGCTCAGGCTGGCGGCCAACGGCAGCCCGTCGGAGCAGACCTGATACAAAGGCTCGCCGGTTACGGCATGCTGGATCTCGCGGGATTGACCCTGGCCGTATACCCAAGCGCCAGAAAGGTAACTGGTTAACTGCTGCATTTGCTCCTCCGGAATTCATAAATAGACACTATTAAGATTAATGATGTATCACATAAATTCCACTCCGCGCCAGGTTAAAATTTAACAAAAGCAAAACAAAATCATCCAAACGCTGAGTTAACACCAACGTAATCGATAAACATCAAAAATAAATAAACAATTAAATCAATTAAATAACAAAACGCATTGTGATGCTCATCGCAAAACCACAGTATTTGTATTTGATCTTGTTGTTATCAACTTGTAGCTTTACGGTTAGTTAAAGTGATTCACATTTTTGGTTTTAATGTGAAAAACATGAATCACCAAGAGGCAAGCATGACAACTGACGCACAATTTCAGCAGCACTTCGACGACAAGATCGCCGCCGATATCTCCATCGAAGCCAAAGACTGGATGCCAGATGCCTATCGCCGCAATCTGATCCGGCAAATCGGCCAGCATGCGCATTCCGAAGTGGTCGGCATGTTGCCAGAAGCCAATTGGCTGACCCGCGCCCCTTCCCTGCGGCGCAAGGCGGTGTTACTGGCGAAAGTCCAGGATGAAGCCGGGCACGGCCTTTATCTGTACAGCGCGGCGGAAACCCTTGGCTGCACCCGCCAAGATATCTACCAAAAGATGCTCGCGGGTCAGATGAAGTACTCCTCCATCTTCAATTATCCAACGCTGAACTGGGCTGACATTGGCGTGATCGGCTGGCTGGTCGACGGTGCCGCCATCGTCAATCAGGTAGCCCTGTGTCGTGCCTCTTACGGCCCCTATGCCAGAGCGATGGTGAAAATCTGTAAAGAAGAGAGCTTCCACCAGCGTCAGGGCTATGAAGCCGTGATGGTGATGGCCCAGGGCAGCGAAGCGCAAAAGGCCATGTTACAGGACGCCATCAACCGCTTTTGGTGGCCAGCGCTAATGATGTTTGGCCCCAACGATAGCGATTCCCCCCACAGCGCACAGAGCATGGCCTGGAAGATCAAACGCCATAGCAATGACGAGCTGCGGCAGAAGTTTATCGACAACACCGTACCGCAGTTGGAAGCCCTGGGTATGACTGCTCCCGATGCCGATTTGGCATGGGATGAGGCCAGCGGGCATTACCGCTTTGGCGAGATCGACTGGGCGGAGCTACACGAAGTGATCCAGGGGCGTGGGCAGTGCAACCACGAACGCCTGCAAGCCAAGCGTAAAGCCTGGGACGAAGGCAGTTGGGTACGGGATGGTGCCATGGCACATGCCAGCAAACGCGCGGCAAATGCAGCTTAATCGAGGAGAGAAAAATGACTCACGCCGAATGGCCGTTGTATGAAGTGTTTATCCGCAGCAAGCAGGGTTTGGCCCATCGCCATGTGGGCAGCCTGCATGCAGCAGACGATCAGATGGCGCTGGAAAACGCCCGCGATGCCTACACCCGCCGCAGTGAGGGCTGTTCGATCTGGGTAGTGCAATCCTGCCACCTGATCGCCTCTCAAGCGGAGGATCGGGCGGCATTCTTCGATCCTTCCGACGACAAAATCTACCGTCATCCCACGTTCTATACCATCCCCGACGGCATCAAGAACATGTAGAGGCAGGCCATGACGACGAGTAACGCAGCAACAATCAACTATGCCCTGCGCTTGGGCGATACACCGCTCATTCTGGCACAGCGCCTGTGCGCTTGGTGTGGCCATGCTCCTGAGCTGGAGATCGACCTGGCACTGGCCAATATTGGCCTCGATCTGCTGGGCCAGGCGCGTAATTTCCTGGCCTATGCCGCCGAGCTTTCCGGCCCGCAGCACAGCGAAGACAGCCTGGCCTTTGGCCGCGACGAACGTGAATTCCACAACCTGCTGTTGGCAGAACAGCCCAACGGCGGCTTTAACGACACGCTGGTGCGCCAGTTCCTGCTCGATACCTACCACGTGCTGCTGCACCGGGAATTGAGCCGCAGCAAAGACAGCCAACTGGCCGCCATCGCCGCCAAATCGCTGAAGGAAGCGGATTATCACCTGCGCTTCAGCCACGGCTGGATGATCCGCCTGGGTGACGGCAGTGAAATCAGCCACCAGAAGATACAGCAGTCATTAAACGACCTGTGGCGCTTCACCGCCGAACTGTTCCACGCCGATGAGATTGAACTGCAGCTGGCCGAACTGGGTATTGCCGTCGATCCGCGCCAATTGCAGGCACCGTGGCAAGCCATGGTGAACGATACGCTGCAACAGGCCACGCTCGCGCTGCCCACCGAGCAGGCATTTCGCCACGGCGGTAAGCAAGGGCAGCACACTGAACACCTCGGCCCGATGCTGGCAGAGATGCAGTTTCTGCCACGTGCTTACCCGAACTGTAGCTGGTAGAGGCAATGATGAATATTTCCCAACTGCAACCGGCCGAGATCCCGCAGATCTGGCATTGCTTACAGCAGATCAGCGATCCCGAACTGCCGGTCCTGTCCATTACCGATCTGGGCATGGTACGTGACGTGGAGCGCGACGGTGCAGGCTGGCACATCACCTTTACCCCAACCTATTCCGGCTGCCCGGCGACCGAGTACCTGCTCAACGCCATTGAACAGACGCTGAACGAGGCGGGTTTCAGCCCGGTGAAGATCACCATCAGCCTCAGCCCGGCCTGGACCACCGACTGGATGAATGCGGATGCTCGCCAGCGCCTGCGTGAATACGGCGTGGCACCACCGCAGGGGCAAACCTGTGAGAAGCCTTTAGCCAACGGCCCGGTGCAGTGCCCCCGTTGCGGCAGCGAGCACACGGAAAAGATCAGCGAGTTCGGTTCCACCGCCTGCAAAGCGCTTTACCGCTGCTGCGAATGCCGGGAACCGTTCGACTATTTCAAATGTATTTAGGAGCACTGAAAACCATGACGGTCTTTCATCGCCTGAATGTCGCGGCCATCGAGCGCGAAACCCCAGACGCCGTAGCCATCACGCTGCGCGTCCCGGACGAACTGAAATCCCATTACGGCTATACCCCCGGCCAACATCTGACGCTCAAAGCGCGGGTCAACGGTGAAGAGCTGCGCCGCTGCTATTCCATCTGTAGCGCACCGCAAGACGGCGTATTGCAAATCGGCATCAAGGCGATCAATCAGGGGCGCTTCTCTTCGTTTATCAACCAAAGTTTGCAGGTGGGAGACGAGTTGGAAGTGATGCTGCCGCAGGGCCGTTTTGGTTACCAGCCGCAGGCACAAACCCAGGGCAACTATCTGGCGATCGCCGCCGGTTCTGGCATTACACCGATGCTGTCGATCATCAAGGCGACGTTGCAATTGGAACCCAACAGCCAGTTCACGCTGATTTACGGCAACCGCACCAGCCGCTCGGTGATGTTTAAAGAAGCCCTCTCGGATCTGAAAAACCGTTATCCACAGCGCTTCCAGCCGCTGTATCTCTTTAGCCAGGAAAATCTCGACAGCCCGCTGCTCAGTGGCCGCATCGACCGTGACCACCTGACTGCGCTGGGTAACACGTTGGTGGACTTCAACGAGTTCGACCACGCCTTTATCTGCGGCCCGGAAGCGATGATGGACGACGCGCACACGGTGCTGGAGCTGGCTGGTATGCCTAGCGAACGTATTCATAGCGAGCGTTTCAACACCAGCGGCATCGTTGCCCGGCCAGCCAACGCAGGCAGCCGCAACGCGACTCAGGTAGAGATCCGGCTCGACGGCCGCAGCCTCAAAATCGACGTCGGCAGCGAGGATGACAGCATTCTGGATGCCGCATTGCGCCAAGGAGCAGATCTGCCCTATGCCTGCAAAGGCGGCGTCTGCGCCACCTGCAAATGCAAACTGAAGGCCGGTGAGGTGGATATGGCGATCAACTACAGCCTGGAGCCGGATCAACTGGCGGCAGGCTATGTCTTGAGCTGCCAGTCCTGGCCACGCGGTGAAGGCGTGGTGCTGGACTTTGACGTTTAGGAGCCGACGATGGAAACCCCTTGGATCCTGCGCGAACAGCAGCAACGCGTGGTCACACTGACGCTGCACCGCCCCGATGCCCGCAATGCGTTGAGCACTGCCTGCCTGGAGCAGTTGGTCTATCAACTGGAACAGGCCGACAGCGATGCCGACGTCGGTGCGGTGGTGATCGCCGGTGCCGCCCGGTTCTTCGCTGCCGGTGCCGATCTGCGCGAATTACAGCAGCAGGATGTCGCCGTTACCCAGCTCGATCACCGCCCTTTGCTATGGCAGCGGTTGGCTCAGTTCAGCAAACCCTTGCTGGCGGCGGTCAACGGTTACGCGCTCGGTGCTGGCTGTGAGCTCGCTCTGGCCTGCGACATTACCCTTTGCGGCGAAAGCGCCCGCTTCGGCCTGCCGGAAATCACTTTAGGCCTAATCCCCGGCGCCGGTGGTACCCAACGCCTGATCCGCAGCGTGGGCAAGTCCCGCGCCTATCAAATGGTGCTGACCGGTGAAGCCATCGACGCCCGCTGCGCACTGCAAGCCGGGCTGGTAAGCGAGGTTTGTGTCGATGCATTAACGCTGGAGCGTACTCAACAACTGGCCCACCGCATCAGCCAACAGGCACCGCTGGCGCTGCGCGCGGCCAAACAGGCACTAAAACAGGCACAGGAAACCAGCCTCAGCCAAGGCTTGCAGATGGAACGCCAGCAGTTCGTCACTCTGGCCGCTACCGAAGATCGCCGGGAAGGCATTGCCGCCTTCTTCGAAAAACGCACACCGAACTATCAAGGGCGCTGATTTATGGAAAACGCATTAATTCTTAGCCACATCGAAGCCGGGGTGTTGACCATAACCCTGAACCGCCCCGACCGGCTCAACAGCTTTAACGATGAAATGCACCACCAGCTTAGCGAGGCGCTGACCGTAGCCGAACGCGATGACAGCGTGCGTTGCGTGCTGATCACCGGTGCCGGGCGCGGCTTCTGCGCCGGGCAGGATCTGAACGATCGTAACGTCAGTGTGGATCAGGCCCCTCCAGATCTTGGGCTGTCCGTAGAACGTTTTTACAACCCGTTGATCCGCCGCCTGAGTGCCCTACCCAAGCCGATTGTCTGCGCGGTCAACGGCGTTGCTGCCGGAGCGGGTGCTGCGCTGGCAATGGCCTGCGATATCGTAGTGGCCGCCGACAACGCCAGCTTCATCCAATCTTTCTGCAAACTGGGCCTGGTGCCAGACTCCGGCGGCAGTTGGTATCTGCCACGCCTGGCCGGGCATGCGCGAGCCATGGGTATGGCGCTGCTGGGGGACAAAATCAGCGCTCAGCAGGCGCTGGAGTGGGGAATGATTTGGCAGGTCGTGGCTGCCGCCGAGTTGGCCGATCACACCCAAAGCATGGCCAAACAGCTTGCTACCCAACCTACCTACGGCCTGGGGCTAATCAAGAAAGCCATGTACAGCTCGGCCAGCAATACGCTTGACCAGCAGCTTGATTTAGAACGCGATTTACAGCGCCTGGGTGGCCGTAGTGCCGACTATCGCGAAGGCGTCAGCGCCTTCTTCGCCAAACGCCCACCGAACTTCAGCGGGAAGCAGTCATGAACGGGATACAGCCATGAACGAGAAGATGGCGATAACTTCTGCGCCGGTCGCCGTAATTGGTGCCGGAACCATGGGGATTGGTATTGCCCAGGTGGCCGCTGCGGCAGGACACCGGGTCAAGCTGTTCGATATTGCCTTGCCCGCCGCCTCCCGCGCGCTGGAACAGCTCGGGCAACGCCTGCGCAAGCGGGTCGAGGCAGGTAAAGCCGATGCCCACAGCACCGAAACCCTGCTGGGTCATATTCAGTTGGCCAGTTCGTTGAGCGATCTGGCCGACTGCAGCCTAGTGATCGAAGCAGTGGCGGAAAAGCTGGCGATCAAACAGAGCCTGTTTCGCGACCTGGAGGCGATATGCTCTACCGATACGCTGTTTGCCAGCAATACCTCGTCACTCTCTATTACCGCCATCGCCAGTGCGCTTCAGCACCCGCAGCGCATGGCAGGCCTGCACTTCTTCAACCCGGCTCCGTTAATGAAACTGGTGGAGATCGTCGGTGGGCTGGAAACCAGCCCGGAAACGCTGAGCAACCTGCAAGCCTTGGCTCAACATTGGGGTAAGCACAGCGTTGTATGCCGTTCTACGCCAGGCTTTATCGTCAACCGCGTAGCCCGGCCTTTCTACGGTGAAACCCTGCGCGCGCTGGAAGAACAGATTGCCGATCCGGCCACCCTGGACGCCGTGCTACGTGATGCTGGCGGTTTCGCCATGGGACCACTGCAACTGACCGATCTGATCGGCCAAGACGTCAACTACGCCGTCACCGAGTCGGTCTATCACGCCTTCTATCAGGACAGCCGCTTTACTCCTTCGCTGGTACAGCAGGAGCTGGTGGCTGCCGGGCATTTGGGCCGCAAGAGTGGCCGGGGCTTCTACCGTTATGGCAGTGATCAGGTCGCGCCGTCAGCAACTTTTGCTTCGGCGGTAACGGCTGACATGCCTCAGTCCGTCACGTTGCACGGCGACTGGTCGGCCATCGGTGAGTTTGCACAGTTGCTGACGGGAAATGCGGCGGCGATCAAACATCCTGGCCAGACCAGTCCGTTTGCCCGGATCGATGAAGTTACATTTATGTTAACAAATGGTAAAACAGCAAGCCAAGTCGCCGAAGAAATCGGATCGCCCGTGGTACTGTTCGACCTGTCCGTCAACTATCAGCACGCCCCTGTTATCGCCATCAGCAGCGCCGAGCAAAACACGGTGCCGCACACGGCCAAGGTCATCCGCCTGCTGCAATCGCTGGGTAAACAGGTGATCCACCTGCCGGACTACCCTGGCCTGCTGGTGATGCGCACCGTCGCCATGCTGGCTAATGAAGCCCTGGACGTGGTGAACAAAGGCGTGGCCAACGCTGCCGATACCGACGATGCCATGCGGTTTGGCGTCAACTACCCGCAAGGTCCGCTGGCCTGGGGCAGCAAGCTCGGCTGGCAACAGATCCTCACCACGCTGGAAAACCTGCAACGTTATTACGCGGAACCCCGCTATCGCCCAATGCCGCTGCTGCGCCGTTATGCCGCCAATTATTCAGGAGCCAAATGCTGATGAATGCCAACACTCCCCGCGCGCTGGCCCAGCGCTGCGCCGAACAGATGTTTAGCCAGGATACCTGCGCACAGGCAATGGATATGCGCATCGATGCCGTGGATGCAGGCATGGCCAAAGTCAGCATGACAGTCGGCCCACAGATGCTCAATGGCCACCAAACCTGTCACGGTGGCCAGTTGTTCAGCCTGGCAGATACCGCGTTTGCTTATGCCTGCAACAGTCAGGGGCTGGCAGCGGTCGCATCCGGTTGCACCATCGATTTTATCCGCCCCGCGCTGGCAGGCGATCGCCTCACCGCCTGCGCTGAAGTGCGCCATCAGGGTAAAACCACCGGGTTATACGACGTTGAAATCGTTAACCAACTGGGGAAAACCGTCGCCTGGTTCCGTGGCCGCGCCCATCGGTTGGGCCACAGCATTTTAGGAGAGCAGCCATGAATCAGGCCTTTATTTGCGATGGCGTCCGCACGCCGATTGGCCGTTACGGCGGCGCGCTGGCAAACGTGCGGGCCGACGATTTAGCCGCCCTGCCGCTGCGTGCTCTGCTGGAGCGCCACCCGAATGTGGATTGGTCGCGGGTGGATGACGTGATCCTCGGCTGCGCCAATCAGGCCGGGGAAGACAACCGCAATCTGGCCCGTATGGCGGCGCTGCTGGCCGGGCTGCCACAAAACGTTTCCGGTACCACCATCAACCGGCTATGCGGTTCGGGGTTGGATGCGTTGGCGATGGCGGCCCGTAGCATTAAGGCCGGAGAAGCCAGCCTGGTCCTGGCCGGAGGGGCCGAATCCATGACCCGTGCCCCGCTGGTAATGGGCAAGGCGGACAGCGCTTTCAGCCGTCAGGCACAGCTGTTTGATACCACCATCGGCTGGCGATTTGTTAACCCGCTGATGCATGCGGCTTTCGGTACCGACTCGATGCCGGAAACCGCCGAAAACGTCGCGGCGCAGTTTGGCATCAGCCGTGCCGATCAGGATGCCTTTGCCCTGCGCAGCCAGCAGCGTACCGCCCTGGCACAACAGAGGGGGATCCTGGCACAGGAAATTATCCCGGTGAGCCTCAGCGGCAAGAAAGGAGTCATTACTCAGTTCAGCGAAGACGAACATCCACGCGCAGAAACCACGCTGGAGCAACTGCAAAAACTGAAAACACCGTTCCGTCAGCCGGGATGTATCACCGCTGGCAATGCTTCTGGCGTCAACGACGGTGCGGCGGCGCTGATTGTCGCTTCCGAAGCCATGGCGTTGCAGCAAGGCCTGACGCCACGGGCGCGTATTGTCGCCACCGCCACCTGCGGCGTGGAGCCACGATTGATGGGGATCGGCCCGCTGCCCGCGACCCGTAAAGTCCTGGAAATCGCCGGGTTAAGCCTGGCGCAGATGGACGTCATTGAACTTAACGAAGCATTCGCCGCACAGGCGTTGGCGGTGTTGCGCCAGCTTGGTCTGCCGGATGATGCCGAACAGGTCAATCCCAACGGGGGTGCCATCGCGCTTGGCCATCCATTGGGCATGAGCGGTGCGCGCCTGGCGCTGGCCGCCCTGTTTGAGCTGGAACGTCGCGCTGGCCGCTACGCACTGTGCACCATGTGCATTGGCGTCGGTCAGGGCATTGCCATGATTATTGAGCGTGTCTAACACCTGCGAGGCTAAAAAGATGACTACAAATCCACGGCCCATCGACGCGATTGAATTTGCTTCACGCGACGAAATCGAAGCATTACAGCTGGAACGCCTGCAATGGACCCTGCACCATGCCTACAACAACGTACCGATGTATCAGCGCAAGTTCGATCAGGCCGGCGTTCACCCGAGCGATCTGAAGCAACTGAGCGATCTGGCGTTGTTCCCCTACACCACCAAACAGGATCTGCGTGACAACTACCCGTTCGACACCTTTGCCGTACCGATGGAACAGGTGGTACGCATTCATGCTTCATCTGGCACCACAGGTCGCCCAACGGTAGTAGGTTATACCCAGCGGGATATCGATAACTGGGCCGATATTGTCGCCCGCTGCCTGCGCTCTGCCGGGGCCACGGCCAAAGACAAAATCCACGTTGCCTACGGTTACGGCCTGTTTACCGGCGGGCTGGGCGCGCACTATGGCGCAGAACGCCTGGGTGCGACGGTGATCCCGGTGTCCGGCGGCCAGACTGAGAAGCAGGTGCAGCTGATCCTGGATTTCAAACCCGACGTGATCATGGTGACCCCTTCCTACTGCCTGACGCTGATCGACGAGCTGGAACGCAAAATGGGGGGCGATGCTCGCAACTGCTCACTGCGTTTGGGCGTGTTCGGTGCAGAACCCTGGTCAGAATCCCTGCGCCATGAGATCGAGTCACGCATGGGGATCAAGGCGCTGGATATCTACGGCCTTTCCGAAGTGATGGGGCCTGGCGTGGCGATGGAATGTGCCGAAAGCGGCGGCGGCCCGACCATCTGGGAAGATCACTTCCTGCCGGAGATCATCAACCCGGAGACGGGCGCGATACAGGCCGACGGCGATCATGGCGAACTGGTTTTCACCACGCTGACCAAAGAGGCACTGCCGGTGATCCGCTATCGTACGCGCGACCTTACCCATCTAATGCCAGGGGATGCCCGCAACATGCGCCGGATGGGCAAAATCACCGGCCGTTCCGACGATATGCTGATCATCCGCGGCGTGAACGTATTCCCTTCACAGGTCGAAGAACAGATTATGCAGTTCGAGCATCTGTCGCCGCATTATCAGCTGCAGGTGAGCCGTGCAGGGCATCTGGATACCTTGGCCGTGCGGGTGGAGCTGAAAGAGTCGGCGTTGACGCTCAACCACCAGCAGCGTTGCGATATCTGCCACCAGCTGCGTCACCATATCAAATCGATTGTCGGGGTCAGCACCGATGTCAGCATTGCCAACTGTGGCGATATTCCACGTTCGGAAGGCAAGGCCCAGCGGGTGATCGATCTGCGGCCACGTTAAGTTTTTACCCCTCACCCTAACCCTCTCCCAAAAGGAGAGGGGACCGATCGAGTGTGTTTGAAATTAGAGTGATTCACCTTGGATGAGATGAAGAGAAGCCCTAGTTTGCTGAGATTATCGTTTTGCTTCCAAACGAGCAGGGGCTACCAGCTCCCTCTCCCTGTGGGAGAGGGTTGGGGTGAGGGGCAAGCCTTTGTCATTTATGCTAATGTCGTGTCTCAGCAAAGGCTTACCCAGGGAAAAATATGGAACATAAACTGGACGACTTTATCCGCCATGCGTTAAGCGCCCAACCGATCAGCGGGACCTCGCTGATCATCTCACTCTACGGCGATGCGCTGAGCCATCGCGGCGGTGAGGTGTGGCTGGGCAGCTTAAGCGCACTGCTGGAAGCCCTGGGCTTCGGCGATCGCTTTGTGCGTACCTCGGTATTTCGTTTGCAAAAAGAGGGTTGGCTGGACGTAGAAAAGATCGGGCGGCGCAGCTATTACCGCGTTACCGAACAGGGTATGCGCCAGTTTCGCCATGCCGAATCCAAAATCTACCTCAGCGAACAGCCGCAGTGGGATGGCAAGTGGGAGCTACTGCTGTTGGAGAGTGCGGAAAAAACCGAGCGTGCACGGCTGAAAAAAGAGCTGGGCTGGCTGGGCTTTGGCCAGATCGCCAACAACCTGATGGCCGCCCCCACCCATGCGCAAACCGACGTCACCGCCCTGCTCGGCGAGCTCAACGCCAGTGAACAGGTGATCTACTTCCGTGCCGACTATCCCTATAACCGTTCCGAACAGACGCTGCGGCAAATGGTCGCTAACTGCTGGTCGTTGAGCGAGGTGGCCGGTTACTACCATGAGTTTATCGTCTCCTTCCGCCCATTGATGGCCTTACTGCGCGAAGCCGACGAGCAGGAACTGACGCCCCTGCGATGCTTTCAGATTAAGCTATTATTAATCCACTTTTTCCGCCGCGTGGTGTTGAAAGATCCCCTGCTGCCAGATGCCCTGTTACCCGCTCAATGGGAGGGCCAAATCGCCCGCAACCTGTGCATCAATATCTATCAGCGAGTGGATCGCGCCGCGACGGAATATGTCAGCGCTTTGGCAGAAACCTCCATCGGCACCCTACCTGCACCCAGTGCCGGTTACTATCGCCGCTTTGGCGGACTGCCGCGCGATCCCACTACATTTTGAGGAGTTTGTGCTATGCCCGTGTATCAGATTGACGGTTTGACGCCGGTGGTCGATCCCAGCAGCTATGTTCACCCCACTGCGGTCCTGATTGGCGACGTGATTATCGGCAAAGGCGTCTACATCGGCCCCAATGCCAGCCTGCGCGGCGACTTTGGGCGCATTGTGGTCGAAGACGGTGCCAACGTGCAGGATAACTGCGTGATGCACGGCTTCCCATTACAGGATACGGTAGTGGAACAAGATGGGCATATCGGCCACAGCGCCATTTTGCACGGTTGCCGCGTGCGCCGTAACGCGATGATTGGCATGAATGCCGTCATCATGGACGGTGCGGTCATTGGTGAGAACTCCATTGTCGGCGCGGGTTCCTTCGTCAAGGCCGCCGCGGAGATTGCCGCCAACCAACTGGTGATCGGCAGCCCGGCAAGGGTGATCCGCGAACTGACTGAACAGGAGTTAGCCTGGAAACGTACTGGCACGCTCCAGTATCAGGAATTGGTCATACGCTGCAAAAACAGCCTGAGAGAAGTGGCCCCTCTTACTGAACCAGAGCCAGGCCGCCAACGTCTGAACTTCGGCGACCACATCATCCCCAAAAGCCAGCTTTAGTGCTTGGCCGGGCCGCAGCCCGGTCAACATTACTCCATACCCTGTACCGGTGCTTCAGTTGCAACCGATGCCTGCCCTCGTCGACTGTAGAAATAGATGGCGATCAACAGCGCGGTGAAGGGAATGCCAAACCACAGCGTCATTCTAAAGAAGTCGGTGAATAGCGTAGTTATCATTAGCCCGGCCATCAGGAGCGCCCCCGCCAAGGTAAAGTAAGGATAACCCCACATGCGGAACTTGAGATGCGTCTGCGTATGCTGGCGGCGGAAGAACAGGTGGGTAACAAAGATCATCAGCCAGGTGAAACAGGCACCGTACACCGAGATCGACATCATCACCGCGAACGATTTCTCTGGGGCGGCAATGCTTAGCACGATAGAGACAATAATCCCCACGCAGGAGAGCGCCAACGCATTGACCGGAATACCCCGTTTGCTAAGCCTCCCCAGCGCCGCCGGAGCTTGCCCGGCACGGGACAGTGAAAACATCATGCGGGTGGTGATATACAGCTGGCTGTTCATGGCAGACAGTGCCGCTATCAGTACCACAAAGTTAAATATCCCGGCGGCGGCAGGCAGATGGATCACGTTCATCGCCACCAGGAACGGGCTTTCACCGGTGCCATACTGCCGCCACGGTACGATGGCCAGCATCAGCGCTATCGACATCATATAGAAGATAAACAGCCGCAGAATGGTGCCTTTGAAGGCGCTTTTCACGGCAACCACCGGGTTTTTCGCTTCCCCTGCGGCAACCGCGATCATCTCAATACTCAGATAGCTGAATATCGAAACGATCACCGCAAACCACATGCCTTTCACCCCGAACGGGAAGAAGCCACCGTTGTCAGTGAAGTTACGGATGCCGAAGGTCGGGTTGGCGGAAAACGCCAGGATGCCGATACCAATCATGATAAACGCCGAAATGGCCACCACCTTGACGGTAGAGAGAGCGTACTCCACCTGGCCAAAAGACTTGACCCCAACCACGTTGACGACGATCACCGCCGCAGAGAACAACAGCACCCACGGCCAGATCGGCGTGCCAGGGAACCAGAACTGCATATACATGCCGATGGCGGTCACCTCGGTGCCCACCGCCAACACCACGCAAGACCAATAGGAATAGCGCACCAGAAAGCCAAACAGCGGGCTGAGATAGAACTCGGCATAATCGCCGAACGACCCTGGGGTTGGGTGCTCGGAGGTCATTTCCGCCAGGCATCCCATCAGCAGCAGCGCAATCACCCCGCCGATAAAATAGCTCAGCAGTACGCTTGGCCCAGCCATCTGGATCGCGTATGCACTCCCCAGAAACAGGCCGGTACCGATGGCCCCACCGATCGCCAGCATCGACATCTGCCCGGCGGTCAGGTGTTTTTTCAGCCCATCCTGCCGCTGGGCGATAGCGTCAAAACGTTTCGCATCTTTCATGGTTGCTCACCTTTTCTATGCGGTACGGGTAACGTCAAGGATGGCGGCGGTCACATAGTCCAGGTTTTGCTGGTTCAGGCCAGGCAGACACATCCTGCCGGGCGCCACCAGATAAATGGAATATTGCTGCCGCAGTTGACCGAGTTGGCGTTCATTCAACCCGGTGTAGCTGAACATGCCCTTTTGATCGCGAATACGGGTGTAGTCCAGCGTGGTACCGCCCTGCTCCAGGCCAGCAGCCAGGCCAACGCGCATCTGTTTGATGCGTTGGCGCATGGTAGTCAACTCACTGGCCCACTGTTGATATAGCTGTGGGTCTGCCAGCAGGGTTTCCACAATCTGGCTACCGTGAGTCGGCGGGCAGGAATAACTGCGGCGGATCAGCGTCTTCAATGCGCCTTTCACGTTCACCGCCGCCTCGGCCGTAGCACAGCGCACCGATAGCCCCCCTAAACGCTGGCCATACAGCGCCACGTTCTTGGAAAAAGAGTTGCTGACCAGAAAATCCACGTCGGTTTTCAACATCGCCCGCAGCGCGAAGCAGTCTTCATCCAGCCCATCGCCAAAGCCTTGATAGGCGATGTCAAAGAAAGGCAGCAGCCGACGCCGTTGCACCACCTCGATCACTGCCTGCCATTGTGATGGGTTGAGATCGGTGCCGGTGGGGTTATGGCAGCAAGGATGCAGTAGCACCACCGCCTCTTCCGGCAAGGCAGAGAGCGTGTCGAGCATGGCTTCAAAACGCAGTTGACCAGACGCATCGTCAAAATACGGGTAGGTATTCACCTTCAAGCCAGCCCCTTCGAAGATCGCCCAGTGGTTGGCCCAGGTAGGATCGGAAACCCAGATTTCACGGCGCGCCAGATAGTGATAAATAAAATCTGCCCCCAGCTTCAGCGCGCCAGAGCCACCCACGCTTTGTACCGTGGCAATACGGTCCGCCGGTTCACCAAACAGCAGCGTCTGGATCTGGCGAGCAAATAGTGCAGAACCTTCGATTGGTGGGTAAGTATGTGCCCGCTGTTGTTCCAGTAAACGCTGTTCGGCAATATGTACGGCCTGCATCAGGGGAATATTACCCTGATGATCGTAATACAGACCAATACCCAAGTTAACCTTTTGCGGATTAGCATCCTGCATATAGGCTTCCATCAGTGACATAATAGGATCGGGCGTTGACGGGGTAATATGTGCGAACATAGATTATCCTTAACTCATTATGTAATGAATCAGCAGGTGAATACCCGTCGCCTTTCAAGCTACAGCGTTGTTATCTGCGTGCGTGAGCCCCGGTCACTTACTTAAGTAAACTCCCGGGGACACACGCACTTGTCGCCTAGCTGTAACTTGAAATTCATAGGGTATTTAATATTTAAATTTAATTGTTAATTAAGCGACAGCGCTAACGGTGATTTCTATTTTCATCCCTGGCACCACCAATTTATCAACAATCACCGTTGAGCGGTTGGGATACGGATAATTAAAATACTGTTGGTAGATTTGATCGAGCAACTTAACGTCATTAACATCGGTAAGATAAACAATAACCTGTAATACATTATCGCTATGGCTATTAGCAGCCTTCAGCGTGGTGGCTAAATTATCAAACGTCAGCGTGATTTGTTTTTCCGGGTCGCCGGTTTCAATAGTGCCATCCTGGCGGACCGGACCATGGGCGGTGAATAACATCCCGCCGCCTTTGGTCGCCCAGGAAAAAGGTTGCCCGATCTCCGGCAGGCCGGTTTCAATGACTGTGCGCATCAAGATACTCTCCATCGGTAAGCAGGAAACGGTGCAAAGCGCCATCGGCAGCAAAGACCGCATCCAGCACGCTGTAATGATTAGCACCGGGGAGCGCATAGCGGCTAACCGGCAGCCCCTGCGCCCGCAATGCGGAATAATAATAAAGCGATTGCCCAATCAGCTCCGGCAGTTCCGCCGCGCCGTAAAATAGCACCATGGGCTTCAAAGATAGCGGTATATTACGCGCCGGGCTTAAGGCCTCTATCTGCTCGCTGGTCAGCTTTAGCTGCTGGTTTACGTAGCTCGCCAGCAGCGGCTGCAACTCAAAAATACCGCTGATGGGAAACACTGCCTGCACCAGCGGATGGTGTTGCCAATACGCCGCCAAATGTCCACCGGCAGAATGACCGGTGAGATAAACCGGTTTATCGCCACGCGGCTTCAGCCGCCGCTCAATGGCATCCAGCGCTACCCCAATTTGCTGACAAATATCGGCCAGGTTAACTACTGGTGCCAAAGCATATTCCACCAGCACCACATCAAAACCTAATGACAATGGCGTACTGGCAATAAAAGCAAAATCCTGTTTATCACAAAATTGCCAATAGCCGCCGTGAATAAATATTATCGTGCCTTTATATTCTTCAGTTGAATAAAACCAGTCAAAAACTTCACGCGGTGCATCCCCATAAGCCATATTCAACTCATGACGTTGCTGTTGGTAAACTCGCTGACTGCGGGATTGAAATGAGAGCAGGATCTCGTTTTCATCAGCCACCGTCGTTGCGTTATCGTAACTGCCCGCTAGAAGTTTCATATATTAAACTTTGTTTATTATTTAAGATGTGAGTTAACTATTAGCAACATGTTAAAATATTGTCAAGATAGCGAATGCAGCAATGCGTGATCGGCGAGATAAATTTATTTTTTCGGGCAATAAGTTTCACTGGTTAAACATTTTGAGGTTATTTTAAAGTTTCATCCATGAAACTCGAAAATAAATTGAGGATAAAGGATCAGTGGGCGCAGCATGCGGCGCCCCTACAGGCGAGCCGGTTGTATTTGCGCAATTTGGCTCAGGTGCTGATAGGCGTAATCCCAAAAGGTGCGCACCTTCAGCGGCATGTATTGCACGTTATTCGCCACCAGTTGCACCGGCACTGGCAGGGGCTCGTAGGCGGCCAACAACCGCACCAGCGTACCATTGGCCAGATCGTCCGCCACCTGATAAGACAGCAGCCGGGCAATCCCCTTTCCTGCCCGCACTGCCAACAGTTGAGTTTCCACCTCGTTCAACAACAAGCGCGGCGTCAAGCGTATTCGCTCACCGTTTTCGTTAGGCCCAAAGCGCCATTCACCTGACGTCGGGCGCAGAGTGCCAACAATAGTGTCATGATCGCTCAACTGCGCCGGTTCCAGCGGCTCCCCGCGTTGCGCCAGATAGGCTGGGCTAGCCACGGTGATGCGTGTCACCTCTCCGAGCTTACGCGCCACCTTGGAGGAGTCCTGTAAATGCCCGATGCGCACCGCCACGTCCAGCCCTTCATCGATCAGCTCCAGGTTGCGGTCATTTAACTGCATGTCGATCTGGATTTGCGGGTAACGTTCGAGAAAAGCCATCACCATGGGTGCCACGTGCTTGCTCCCAAACTGCACCGGCGAAGTAATACGCAGCAGCCCGCTCAGTTGAGCCTCCGCGGTATCCATTACCGCGTCTTGATAGTCATGCAACAGAGCACGCGCGCGTTCGGCTAACCGCAGCCCGGCTTCCGTGGGTGCCAGACGCCGGGTAGTGCGTTCCACCAGCCGCGCCCCCAACCGCTGCTCCAAAGAAGCGATAGCTCGGGTCACCGCCGGAGCGGAACGGCGCAGCTTACGGGCCGCACCGGCCAAACTCCCCTGCTGGATCACCGCCACAAAAATCGCCAACTCGTCCAAACGATCCATAGATTATTCCGCCAAGTGAAATTATCAATTGCCATCTTCCCGGATACCCATCATCTGGCGCAAGAGTATTCTGGTCAGCAAGACCATAAAGGAGACTCACCATGCAAACGTTGAAACTATACGGCACCCCGGCCTCTGGCCATTGCCACCGCGTCGAGCTGCTGCTACGGATGCTCGATCTGCCTTATGAGTATTGCGAAGCCCCGGCCACGGTGCGCCAAAGCGAGGCGTTCCTTCGGCTTAATCCCGTTGGGCAGATCCCGGTATTGCTGGCCGATGAGCAGGTATTGACCGACAGCAACGCCATCATGGTGTACCTGGTGAAACGCTATGCGCCGGATAGCCACTGGTTGCCAGAAGATGCGTTGGCGGCCGCCCAAGTCCAAGCCTGGCTTTCCAAAGCGGCCGGAGAGGTGCGTTATGGCCCCGCATCCTGTCGGATGGTGGTGCAATTTTCTGCGCCAGAGAACTACCAATCTGCACAAGCCATCAGCACACGCTTTTTACCCCAGTTAGAGCAACACTTGGCAGAACGCGAGTTTTTGGCAACTTCTTTGCCGACGATTGCCGATCTGGCCTGTTACAGCTACGTGGCGGTCGCCCCGGAAGGTGGGCTTTCCCTCAAGCCCTTCCCGGCAATCCAGCACTGGCTAGATCGTATTTCCGCGCTGCCCGGGTTCTTCCCTATGCCTGCGTTACCCCTGCCTGACCAGGCTGTAGGCCAATAACATGTCTCCCTCCATGTTTCATCCCGATGAGCAGTTGGCGCAGGATCTGGCCGGTTTTGATGCGGTGAGCGGGAATATCTATACCGCCATGCCTGATCAACATCGCGAGTTCTTCGGTCACCTGCCCTACCTGTTTGTTGCCACACTGGATGAGCGGCAATGGCCGGTTGCAACATTGTTCAGTGGCCCCGCCGGTTTTTTGCGCTCGCCAGATGAAACACATTTGCGGATCGTTTCGCCACGCCGGGCGGACGATCCCGCTCAGGCAGCGCTCTATCCCGGCCAGCCTGTCGGCGCATTGGGGCTAGATTTCAGTAACCGCAGGCGCAACCGGGTTAACGGCATCATTAGCCGCACGGATAAAAACCGCGTGGAGATTGTGGTGCAACAAAGCTTTGGCAACTGCCCGCAGTACATTCAACGGCGGGAGCTGTTCGCCGAGCCGAGCGTTGCTGATCCCATTGAGCAGTTGAGTTCGTTAGATGATCAGGCCCGGCAGTTGATCCAACAGGCAGATACCTGCTTTGTGGCCAGCTATGCCCACGGTGATTCAGCGCAAGGTGGCGTGGATATCTCGCATCGCGGCGGTAAGCCTGGGTTCATCCATCTGGCTGGCGAAACCCTGTGGATACCGGATTTTCGCGGTAACCGTTATATGAATACGCTAGGAAACCTGCTGGCACAGCCGAGGGCGGCGCTGTTGTTTATCGATTTTGCACGCGGGGACATTCTACATTTACAAGGGGAAACCCAGATCTTATGGCAGGCAGAAAATGCAGCCGTCGAAGGAGCCGAGCGCTACTGGCGATTTGATATCACCAGTGCGTGGCGTTTTCGCCAGGCACTGGGCTGGCGCGGCAGAAACGTTGAGTTCTCTCCAGCAACGTTACGCACGGGCATTTGGCAAAATCACGCTGAAAACCAGTTTTAACGGCAGGTGCTGTTGAGGCTGCTGATATTCCCTCACCAGGCTTACAGCGGGCGCAGCATGCGGCGCCCCTACGGTCGAAGATCTGCGCCTACCTCCCATTCAGCAGCATTGCCACTTTGTCGTCAATCTGAACAGCAGTTGCTGTTGAGACTGCTGACAAACTCTCACCGGGCTTACAACGTAGGGGCGCTGCATGCTGCGCCCGTCTGGATAATCAATGGGTTAGCAAATACTCGTATAGATAGATCCCGACCAATTCAGCAATATTGCCACGTTGTCATTAATCTGCACAGCAGTTGCTGTTTTTGCTAGCTAGCGCCATTTTAATAATACCCACGCTGCGTTACAGTGAAAGTGGAGAAGCCCTCCAGTACACAGTTTGACTCAAAGGAGCTTGAGTATGTTTCCAGAATACCGTGAGTTAATATCGCACCTGAAATCAAGCCACCCCCGCTTCCAGTCATTGTTTGATAAGCACAACCAACTCGACCACCAAATCTCCAGGTTAGAAGGGCCAGCAGGCAACGGCTACTCTGACGAGGTGGTTCGCTTGAAAAAAGAGAAGCTACATATCAAGGATGAGTTACACAAAATACTAAAGGCAGAGGAAGCCGCAGCCAAGTAGCGCACGCCGATCCCCGCGCTACTGCGGGGATCACCGGAGGCGGCAAAATTAAATGTCGCACTGGCTATACCACTGCTAAATTTTTACGCTGAGAGGAGCTGATAATGGCTATCGCAAAGCCAGATGATGCTGTCTTGCTTTCTGAATTGCGCGGTTTGATTGATCAAGCACGACAATATGTTTCGAAGACAACAAACAGCACGCTGACGATGCTGTATTGGCGAATCGGGCAGCGGATCCAACGCGAAGTGCTGTTTGATGAGCGAGCAGAATATGGTGAAGCAATTGTCGCGACAATTGGTACATGACTACGGCAAGGGCTTTGGTGAGAAAAGTTTACGCCGTATGATGCAATTTGCTGACACCTTCCCTGACGAACAGATCGTTACTCAACTATCTCAATAATTGAGTTGGAGCCACTTTGTCGAGATCCTACCGCTAAAACAATCCCTAGAACGAGAGTTCTATGCCGAGATGTGTCGCATTGAGCGCTGGAGCGTGCGCACTTTGCGTGAACGCATTGGTAGTCAACTATATCTACGCTCGGCCATTGCAAAAAAACCAGAACTGGTGGTGCAGGCCGAAATCAGCCACTTGCGTTCGGGTGGACAGATGACCCCTGACATGGTTTTTCGTGATCCGTATATGTTGGATTTTCTGGGGCTTCCTGAAGGCTACAATGAACGTGACCTTGAAACTGCGATCCTGCGCGAGATGGAGCATTTTCTGTTAGAACTGGGCGTAGGCTTTACTTTTGTTGCGCGACAAAAACGTATTACTGTTGGCTCGGATGATTTTTATCTCGACCTGCTGTTTTATCATCGACATATGCGCCGCCTTGTTGCCGTTGAGCTGAAACTGGAGAAGTTTCAACCCGCTCACAAAGGACAAATGGAGTTGTATCTACGCTGGTTGGATAAATACGACCGTACACCGGGCGAAGAATCACCCATCGGTTTAATTTTGTGTGCAGACGCCAATGCTGAACAAGTGGAGCTAATGGATGTGAACAACGCCAATATCCGTGTAGCCGAATACCTTAGCCACATTCCTGATATGAAATTGATGCAGGCGCAATTACATCGCGCAGTTACGTTGGCTCGTGAACGTGTAGAAAAAGGTCTGCCTCCTCATGTTAGCTAGGAGATAACATGCTCGCCCCTACAAATTCAGCAACATTGCCACTTTTCCATCAACCTGAAAATGTGGATTCAACTTCTACGCAGGTTTGCTATGTGGGCGTTTGATCACAGACAAACTTAAGCGTAAGTGATTGAATAGTAGCGCAGAGCAAGGTTTTAATCCGCATAGCGGGTAGCCTTGAGACGGTTTGCAAGGCCGTCGCGTTCAGCCACTCCGGCGGCTCTGCGTGAAACGCTTGCTATAGTGCCCCCTTTTGCGGCATGTTGACATTATCAGCCCCAGCCGAATGTTCCAGTGACCCTTAGAGCAACGCAATGATTAAATGGCCGTGGAAAGCAAATCAAGCGCAGGCGGAAACGTTTGCCGACTGGCAGGAAGCCCTGTCCATCCCCCTGCTCTCACCTTTGGATGAGCAAGAGCAGCGGCGTTTGGTGGCAGTTGCCAGCCAGATTTTGCAAAATAAACGTATCGTGCCTTTACAAGGGTTGGAACTGACATCCCTGATGCAGGCGCGTATTGCCCTGCTGTTTGCGTTGCCGGTAATGGAACTGGGGGCAGAGTGCCTGGACGGTTTTAACGAAGTCCTGCTCTATCCAACCCCCTTCGTGGTGGAAGATGAATGGCAGGATGATATTGGTCTGGTGCATTCCGGGCCGGTGGTGCAAGCAGGCCAAAGCTGGGAACAGGGGCCTATCGTGCTCAACTGGCTAGACGTGCAAGACTCCTTCGACCTTTCCGGCTTCAACCTGGTGATCCATGAAGCAGTGCACAAGCTGGATATGCGTAACGGTGGCACCGCTACCGGCGTGCCCCCAATCCCGCTGCGCGATATCGCCGCTTGGGAATACGATTTACACGCCGCGATGGAAAACCTGCAGGATGAAATCGATATGGTGGGTGAAGAAGCTGCCAGCATGGATGCCTACGCCGCCAGCGATCCGGCAGAGTGCTTTGCCGTGCTTTCCGAGTACTTTTTTAGTGCCCCTGAACTGCTGGCCAACCGCTTTCCTGAGTTGTACGAGCATTTCTGCCGCTTCTACAAACAAAACCCCCTGGCCCGTTTGCAGCGTTGGTATGCAGACAGCGAGCCACAACGGGACTGAGTTTGCTCAGATGATGAGCTGTCGCACTCCCAGAATCAATTTTGCGTTGACACGATCTGCACGGCTGGATATGATGCGCCCCGTTCAGACGATTCCTCTGTAGTTCAGTCGGTAGAACGGCGGACTGTTAATCCGTATGTCACTGGTTCGAGTCCAGTCAGAGGAGCCATATTTAGAAAAGCCCGCTTAGGCAACTAAGCGGGCTTTTTGCTGTCTGTGAAGCCATGCCACCCCGAATCGAATCACCTATGCCGCGGGCAAGCTGGCACCATCGGGAAGTCTGAATTTACATGCATCATGGTGCAATCTTGCGTTCAACGTGGTGCATTATAGGGTGCCTGATATTATAAATTTTAATAAATCAACAAGTTGAAAACTGGCATGATTCCTGCGTGATCGCCTTGCAGTTATTTTACGACAAGGAGAAAACGTTATGTCAACACACACTGTGGTAAATGCACAGCGTCGCCAATTCTTAAAACTCTCGGGAGCTCTAGCTGGCACTGCCACATTGGCAAGCCTTAGCCACCCTACATTGGCAGAAAAACTACCCGCAAGTGATACCTTCGCGGTTCCTACTGCCGATAACCCCATTCGTATTAACTTTAACGAAAATGCGCTCGGTATGTCACCCAAAGCACAGGCTGCCGCACGTGATGCCGTCACCAAAGCCAATCGTTATGCAAAAGAAGAAATAATCACCCTAAGACACAAGCTAGCCAATCAGTATCAGATACCAGAAACTGGCATTTTACTGACAGCGGGTTCTTCAGAAGGTATACGTGCGTCGATAGAAGCGTATGCCACACCGGACTCACAGTTGGTGATCCCGGAGCTGACTTACAGCGACGGTGAACATTTCGCCGTCATTGCGGGTATGAAAATCACAAAAGTACCGATGCTTGATGGTTGGCAATTTGATATCAATGGATTAAAACAAGCCGTAGAAAAGCATAAAGGCCCATCGCTAGTCTATTTGGTCAACCCCAACAATCCGACTGCAACGATTACTCCGGCCGATCTGATCGAACCCTGGATTAATAGCAAACCGGCTAATACGATATTTATTGTTGATGAAGCCTATGCAGAGTTTGTTAACGACCCCCGTTTTCGTTCAGTTTCACCCTTGGTAAAACAAGGTGCCGATAATGTGATTCTGTTGAAAACCTTTTCGAAGATTTTTGCCATGGCCGGAATGCGTGTCGGTTATGTTGTAGCACACCCGACAGTGATTGCCCGTCTTGAAAATTATGTTGCAGGAGAAAAGATCAACTTCTGCGGGGTAGATGCCGCTTTAGCTTCAATGGATGATCAAGCTTTCATCCGCTACAGTAAAAAAAGCAATGATACCTCGCGACAAATTTTGCTACAGGCCCTGGATACGCTGAAAATTCCTTACCTGCCTTCCGAAGGAAATTTTGTATTTCATAAGCTGGATGTACCGCTGAAAGACTATCAGCAGCACATGAAAGATGCAGGGATTCTAATTGGTCGGGCATTTCCACCGGCGCAAAGTTGGTGCCGAATCTCGCTAGGGACACCTCAGGAAATGGCGTTTGTTGCAAAAACCATGCTCGACTTCCGTTCCAGAGGCTGGATATAACGAATGGCCCAGAAGCAATCAGATTATTGCTCCTGGGCCAGATTTCCCCATCTACGACGGGTGCTGGGTGGTCCCGGCTTCACTGGCTTTTCTGACCATGTAAATGTGTATAACTCAATGACCTTTAACATATATTACTTTTATAACCTATACACTTTAGCCGCAAAAATTCATCTTAATGATAAATATTACAATATTAGCCGTTTAAAACGGTTGTCTTTTTAGACAGTGCATAGTAATTCTCCCTATCTGGAGATTCATATTTTTCAGACCCAAGACCCACAAGCGAGCCAATCCTTTCTTTAGCTAACGGAATTGCCTTCGTGATTATTCTTTCAACCTCAAAATCTTCAAAAAAACCGTCAAGACACAAGGAAAATATTTCACTTAGATACATTTCATTTTCATAACGTGACAATATATCCAATCTCAAAACCCCCGTATTAACCTTATAAACACCAACCGCCCCAAACATTTCTATAGTCCCTACCGCAAGGTTTTCTTCTTTATTCACAATTGAAAACCTTACAAACTCCTCACGCTCATAGCAACCAAGCCAACCTATTATTGAATTTTTCATTTCTTCTATCGTATTAAAATTGAAATTTCCCGTACACATATCCGAATTGAAATAAGGCCTGGAATTTACATCCGAATAACATTTTAACAAACCTTCTGCATCATCCATTGTAATAAGACGTATAATAAAATTAGATGTTTCATACGTTTTACATTCTTTGTATGGATTGCTCATTTTTAACCCCTTGGTATTGTCAAATTTATAATATACCCGATAATTTTCAAGATACATGCGACTTTGTTGAATAAATCGGCGTTAGGAGTTGACAACTGCGTCACCTGATGATGGGTTTTATTGTTGATGCTTTCCCGCTATTTAGCTAACCAAATGTAAATAAATTGTTTCCCCCAGCCTGCCCGGCGTTCCAATAATGAAGCCATGTTAATTGGAACGAGTGCATGACATGTCTTATCGAATCAGCCTGCTTGATAAAAGCCCGGTTGCAGCAACGGAAACCGCGTCTAATGCCTTACAGCGCACGCTGTACTTGGCAAAACAGGCCGAAGCCTGGGGCTATCATCGCTTCTGGATTGCTGAGCACCACAATAGCCCTCACCTCGCCAGCCCTTCACCAGAACTGGTTATTGCCTGGATCCTGGGCCAGACTCGCCATATCCGCGTCGGTTCAGGCGGCGTGATGCTACAGCATTACAGCCCGTATAAGGTGGCTGAAAACTTCAACCTGCTGGCCTCATTGGCACCTGGCCGTATCGATCTTGGCGTAGGCAAGGCCCCTGGCGGGTTGCCATTGGCAACACGGGCACTGCAACAAGGTCTTCATCAGCAAGAGAAAGGTTCGTTTGCCGAGCAGCTTGCGCAGCTTGATAACTGGCTCTCCTTGCCTGCCGCAGACGAAGGTGATGATGCACTACAAGCCACCCCCATCCCGCCGCATGTTGCAGACCGTTTCCTGCTAGGAGCCAGCAACGAGAGCGCTTTGCTGGCAGCACAACTGGACTGGAACTTCGTTTTCGCGGCTCATCTTAATGGCGATAAATCCCTGATGAGAGAAGTCATTACTACCTGGCGAGACCATAGCCATCGCGACACGCTGGTGGCCGTGCAGGTCATTGTCGCCGCGAGCGAAGCCGAAGCAACTGAGCTGGCGGCTCAGGTGGAGATATGGGGGGTTGAGCTTGAGAATGGTCAGCGAGTGACCGTGGCAAGTGAGGCTCAGGCCCAGGCCTTTGCCCGCCAGGCGGGTAGCCCTGCCCGTCTGATTGAACAGCGTACCCGTTCGCTGATCAAAGGCACCACCGCATCCGTTCATGCGGAGCTTTCCGCCTTGCAGCAGGCGTTTGGAATCGACGAATTCATCATTGATACCCCGATCGCCGAGGGAGCCGCGCGGATCGCTTCATTACGCTTGCTCGCGGAAGGTATTGCGAACTACGCCACCGAAAATGAATCCGTCTAAAGGGTAAAAGATGACATTTGCACAGCAATTGATTGACTGGCGGCGCGAGCTGCATCGCAACCCGGAACTTTCCGGGCAGGAAATAGCCACCACCGCACGGCTGCGCCACTGGCTCGAATCCGCTGGGCTGCGTCTGCTGCCGTATGATCTCGCTACGGGTGTCGTGGCCGAGGTCGGCAAGGGCGAGAAAGTCATCGCTTTACGTGCCGATATTGATGCATTGCCGATTGAAGAAGCCACTGGCGCCCCCTTTAGTTCACGACATAAAGGCGTCATGCATGCTTGCGGACATGATGTTCACAGCAGTGTGATCCTGGGAGCGGCATTGCTGCTGAAAGCACGTGAAACGCAACTGACTGGCCGGGTGCGGTTGCTGTTTCAACCTGCGGAAGAAAACTTCACGGGTGCCAGAATGTTGATAGAGGCTGGCGTTCTGCATGGCGTAAGCGCCATTTTTGGCATGCACAATGAACCCGGTCTGCCGGTGGGAACCTTTGCCACCAGAGGAGGCCCCTTTTATGCCAACGTTGATCGCTTCGTGATTGGCGTAAAGGGCAAGGGAGCCCATGCGGCACGCCCGCATGAGGGCGTGGATGCGATCGTGCTGGCCAGCCAACTGGTGACGGCGTTCCAGAACATCACCAGCCGCAACATTGATACGCTGGAATCCGCCATTGTCAGCGTTACCCGTATTCAAGGTGGTAATACCTGGAACGTGTTACCCGAAAAGGTTGAGCTAGAGGGTACGATACGCACGCACTCTGCCGATGTACAGCGCCAGATTGAAGGGCATATCCGCCAGATCGCAGCCGGGTTGGCTGCCGCTTTCGGTGCAGAGATTGAGGTGACGTGGTTTCCCGGGCCGACCATGCTGATCAACGACGAAAAATGGGCAGCCTTTGCGACCGAAGTTGCCCAGGCAGAAGGATATCAAACCCAGACCGCCGCCTTGCATATGGGGGGCGAGGATTTTGCCGCCTATCTGCACCAGATCCCCGGGGCGTTTGTCAGCATCGGCAGCGCCAGTGAATACGGCCTGCATCATCCGGCATTTAGCCCTGATGAAGCCATGATTGAAGACGCCGCACGCTATTTTTCGGCGTTGGCCGAAAAAGCACTGCAAGCTATCTGACAGAGTTAATCAATTCCTTGGGAATATATCCCTAGAGATATCCATTGTCTGAAAATGAGGGTTAAACATGTCTTTAAACCGACAACTACGCTTGGGATCAATATTACACGGCGCATCTGGCAATATGTCCGCATGGCGACACCCGGCAGCACAGGCAGATGCCAGCATTAATTTTGACTTCGTCAAAAACACGGCCATCAAGGCCGAAGAGGGAAAGCTTGATTTCCTGTTTGTGGCTGACGGCTTATATATTAATGAGAAATCCATACCGCACTTTCTGAATCGCTTTGAGCCACTGACGGTATTATCTGCGCTCGCCACTATTACCAGCCGTTTGGGGTTGGTGGGCACCGTATCGACGTCCTACAGTGAACCCTTCACCGTGGCGCGCCAGTTTGCCAGCCTTGATCATCTCAGCAACGGCAGAGCTGGCTGGAACGTGGTGACCTCACCGCTGGAGGGATCGGCGAAGAACTTTTCCCGCGAAAAGCACCCTGAGCATGCATTGCGTTACCGCATCGCCGATGAATATCTGGATGTAGTAAAAGGGCTTTGGGATTCTTGGGAAGAAGATGCCTTTACTCGCGATAAAGCCACCGGCCAATATTTTGATCCCGCCAAATTACATACTCTGGATCATCACGGCGACTTTTTCCAGGTGGCTGGCCCGCTGAATATTAGCCGCACGCCACAAGGTCGACCCATTATATTTCAGGCTGGCGCTTCGGATGATGGAAAGAAATTAGCGGCACACCATGCCGATGCTATTTTCACCCACCATGAAACGCTGGAGGCGGCACAGGAGTTTTATCGTGACGTAAAAAGCCAGCTTGAGCGCTTTGGCCGCCGCCCGGAGGAACTGCATATTTTTCAGGGTGTCAGCCTGATTGTCGGAAAAGATGCCGAGGATGTTGAACGCCAGTATCAGGTGACCGCTGCCCTGGTTTCGATCAAAGACGCACTCAACTACCTTGGCCGTTATTTTGAGCACCACGATTTCAGCCAATACCCGCTGGATGCGCCCTTCCCCGATGTGGGTGAGCTCGGGCAAAACAGCTTTCGCAGCACCACCGATGAAATCAAACGTAATGCCCGCGAACGTGGCCTGACGTTGCGCCAGGTAGCGCTGGAAGCCGCAACTCCTCGCCCACGCTTTCACGGTACGGCACAACAGGTTGCCGATGGTCTGCAACACTGGTTCGACACCTTTGCGGCAGACGGCTTCATTATCCAGGGCGGTACGCCAGATACCTTCCCGCGCTTTGTCGATGAAGTGGTGCCCGTTCTACAAGCGCGCGGTCTTTTCCGTACGGAATACCCAGGCACGACATTGCGTGAAAGTCTGGGTCTGACATTGCCGGCCAACCAGTTCGCACCGCAATAAACCCATAACGATAAAAGAGACAACGCTATGCAGAAAACCCTATTACTCCTGGCGCTGGCGCTTAGCCCTGCCGCCTGGGCACAGAGTGTGACGATTAACGGCGCAGGCGTCAGCCTGGAGGCGAACAAAGCACCGATCAATACCAAGATCAATCCGCAAGCGGTGGCCCAATTGCCGCAGGGTTATCACTTTGCCGTCCCTGGTAAATTCACCGTCGCGGTGTCAGCGCTCAATTCACCGCCGCTGACCGTGTTTGCCGAAGATAACAAAACGCTGTTGGGCAGCGAGGTCGATATCGCCCGCCTGGTAGCGGATAGCCTGGGGCTGGAACTTAACGTCGTTCCGACTTCCTGGGAGGATTGGCCACTTGGCGTTTATTCCGGCAAATATGATGCCGCTATTAGCAATATTACCGTTACCAAGGAGCGCAAAGAGAAATTCGACTTCGCCACTTACCGTAAAGACTCACTCGGGTTTTACGTCAAGTCCGACAGCCCAATCAAGGCCATAGAGAAAGCAGAAGACATTGCCGGGCTGCGCATTATCGTCGGTTCTGGCACCAATCAGGAAGCCATTCTGCTGGCCTGGAACCAGGCAAATCAGCAAAAAGGGCTGAAACCTTTTACCCCGATTTATACCAAAGATGACGCAGCCCAAACGCTGGCACTGCAGTCTGGCCGCGCCGATGCCTTCTTTGGCCCGAACGTGACAGGCGCCTGGAAGGCGGCACTCACCGGCAAAACCCGTCTGGCCGGTAGCGTGGACGGTGGCTGGCCAAAAGCAGCACATATCGCAGTGACGTTGAAAAAAGACGGTGGCCTGGTCGCACCAGTACAAACCGCGCTGAATGGCGTTATCAACAATGGGGATTATGAAAAAGTGCTTAACCGCTGGGGTGAAGGCATTGAGCGCCTTTCTGCCTCTGAGATCAACCCGGCTGGATTAGGCGATTAAGGGGGGCCACATGAGTGACGTATTTCGTGATGTTTCGCCTGAAGCCAAAGAGTTGCAACCGATTATCAACGGGTTATTCGGCGAATATGCCGCCCGCTATGGCGACTATTTCTCCCGCGACGCCGAAGTCGAGCTGGTGCAATGGTATCTGCCGCCGCAGGGGCTATTTCTGGTGCTGGAGCGTGATGGCGAAATCATTGCGACCGGTGCTTACAAACCTTTTGACCCGCATACCGCAGAGCTGAAACGCATCTGGACACATCCGGCACTGCGCCAACAGGGCCTGGCAGGCCGTGTGGTACGGGAACTGGAGCGTCGCGCATTGCTGGCGGGTTATAGCCGCGTCTATCTCACCACCGGATTTCGCCAGCCGGAAGCCGTGCAGCTTTATCTGGGGCAAGGATACGAACCACAGTTCGACATTTACCGCGACCATGAAGAGTACAGCGTACCGCCCTATGACGGCCGCCTGCGTTTTATCAAAACGCTGACCTTCGCCAGTCAAAGCAATATTGCCTGAGGAGCCCACTGATGAATTCATCTTCGAGCATTAAAGTGGTTCCGGCGCGTTATCCGCTACGCACCGCTGGGGCCGTCGTGGCGCTGTTTGTATTGGCGATCGTCGTCCAGTCGATCGCCTTCAATCCTCGCTGGGAGTGGGCGGTTTTTGCCCGTTGGTTCTTTGATCCGGTGATCCTCTCGGGGGTAGCGCAGACCTTGCTGCTGACGCTGCTCGGCACCGTACTCAGCCTGATTATTGGTGGTGCGCTCGCGCTGTCCAGGCTATCGTCCTCCTGGCTGTTAAACAGCCTGGCATGGGGCTATATCTGGCTGTTCCGTTCGCTGCCGCTGATCGTGGTGCTGATTATTCTGTACAACTTTTCCTACCTGTACGAACGGCTTTCCATTGGCATTCCCTTTACCGATATTGCTTTCGGCAGCTTTGCCACCATCAACGTGCTCGGTCAATTTTCCACCGCGGTGGTGGGATTAACGCTGGTACAAAGTGCTTATACGGCGGAGATCATTCGCGGTGGTTTTCTGGGGGTCGATCACGGTCAGTATGAGGCCGCAGCTGCGCTAGGCTTACCCGCCTGGCGGCGTACCCTGCGTATTATTCTGCCTCAGGCGCTGCGTACCATTCTGCCTGCCGGTTTCAACGAAATTATCAGCCTCGCCAAAGGGACAGCGATGGTTTACGTCTTAGCCATGCCTGAGCTGTTTTATACCATCCAGATGATTTACAACCGCACCCAGGAAGTGATCCCCCTATTGATGGTGGGCGCCGTCTGGTATCTGGCGATCACCAGCGTGCTATCGCTGCTGCAACACATCGTCGAGCGCTGGCTGGCACGCAGCGAACGCCGCTCCGCCGTTAATCAGGAAGCAGGCAAACAGAGCCAATCGCATCAGCCAGCCCCATCTGCACCGGAGGCGATCCATGTCCCCATCTCATAACACCCAAGGCCACATCTCCATTACCGGCGTCAGCAAGGTTTTTGGCCGTCATAAGGCGCTGGATAACGTTTCTCTGGAAATTCCACCCGGGTCGGTCACGGTGATCCTCGGGCCGTCCGGATCAGGAAAGTCGACGCTGTTACGCACCATTAACCACCTTGAGCGCGTTGATGAAGGCTTTATTCAGATTGATGGCGACTACATTGGCTACCGTTTGTCAGGTGACAAGCTTTACGAACTGAAGGAAAAAGAGATCCTGCGTCAGCGCATCAACGTGGGGTATGTGTTTCAGAACTTCAATCTGTTCCCGCACCTCACCGTGCTGGAAAACCTGATTGAAGCCCCTATAGCCCATGGTCACCTGAATCGCCAGGACGCCATTAAGCAAGCGCTTGAACTGCTGGATGTGGTGGGTCTGCGCGATAAAGCCGATTCCTGGCCGCGTCATCTGTCTGGTGGCCAACAGCAACGCATTGCGATTGCCCGTGCACTGGCACTGCGCCCGCGCGTCATGCTGTTTGATGAACCCACCTCTGCACTGGACCCAGAACTGGTGGGGGAAGTGCTGGACGTTATCAAGAAGCTTGCCCGCTCCGGTACCACGCTGGTGGTGGTAACACACGAGATTGGTTTTGCCCGGGAGGTCGCCGATCAGGTGGTGTTTATGGTGGATGGCAAGATCGTTGAACAAGGCCACAGCGAGGCGGTGCTCAAACGCCCACAGCACCCACGCACCCGTCAATTCTTATCTAAAGTCCTTTAAGGGAAACAATGAAATATACATTTCTGGCGCTGGTCTGGTTCAGTTCCGTCGCCTTGGCACAAGGGAATATCGATCTGGCTGCCAATGAGCAGCCGCTCCACGCGGCTAAAAATCCGCAGGCCATCAGTAAAATCCCGGCAGATTATCGCTTCGTAGAGCCAGGGACGCTGACTGTAGCCATCTCCGCACTCAATTCACCGCCGCTGGCGCTGTTGGCCAGCGACAATAAAACGCGCATCGGTAGCGATCCTGACATCGCGCGGCTGCTCGCCGACAGCCTGGGGCTGAAGCTGAAACTGGTGCCAACCGCCTGGGAAGACTGGCCACTAGGGATCACTTCTGGCCGCTATGACGTTGCTTTGGTCAACATTGCCGTTACGGAACAGCGCAAGACCAAATTTGATTTTGCCACTTATCGCGCTGACTCACTGGCGTTCTCGGTAAAGTCGGCCAGCGAAATTCAATCCATCAGTAAGCCCGCGGATGTGGCAGGGCTGCGGGTGATTGTCGGTTCAGGCACCAACCAGGAGAGAATTCTGCTGGGCTGGAATGAGCAAAATCAGCGTGAGGGCTTGAAACCCGCACAGCCGATCTATCTGACCGATGACGCATCCGGCAATCTTTATATTCAGTCCGGGCGGGCAGATGTCATGTTCGGCCCGCAGTCGGTAGCCGCCTACAAAGCGGCACTGACGGGCCAAACCCGCGTGGTAGGGCTGGGGCCGAAGAAAGCCTATGTAGCCACCACCACCAAAAAGGACAACGGACTGGTTTATGCTCTGCAGGCTGCACTAGACGGTACGATCAAGCAAGGTGAGTATCAACAGGTGCTGGCGCGCTGGGGTGAACAAGGGGAAGGAGTTGCAGTATCAGAGGTCAATCCGCCGGGGATCTCCTACTAAGCTAAGCGGGCGCCGCAGGCGGCGCCCCTATAAATTAGCATTACCACGTTGTCCATCACCCTCCACCAGCCCAACCCCGCACTTGACTTATTTTGTCTAATTTGTATTTTAAGGACATGCACACTTTTTTGATTATCGTCCCCGAAGGGGGCATGTTATTCGAGCCTACGGGCATTGCCGATATCCTGATGCAAGCCAACCGTTTGAGGCCGACGGATGCCGCGCATCCACCGTATCAGGTGTCGATTGCCACGACCCAGACGCACCGCGTGATCCATGGAGGCTCGGGGCTAAATCTGCTGGCCGATCACCGTCTCACTGACCTCGATCCCACACTATCGCGTGACACCATTATGATCACCGGCAGAGGTATGAGCGCTGAGGAAAGCGATATCGTCGTCAATTGGCTGCGTCAGGCTGCGCCGTATGCACGGCGGATCGTATCGATTTGCGGCGGTGCGTGGCTATTGGCTCAGGCCGGTCTGCTTGATGGGCGCCGTGCCACCACGCACTGGCGGTTACTTGAAGCGATGCAAGCTCAATTCCCCAGTGTCCACGTCGAGAAAGGCCCGATTTATCTTCAGGACGGCAATATCTGGACCTCCGCTGGCGTCAGTTCTGGCTTCGACCTCACCCTGGCTTTAGTGGAAGACGATCACAGCTTCACGTTAGCCCGCGATGTCGCCCAAGACTTGGTGATGTTCCTGCGCCGCCCCGGAGGACAATCCCAGTTCAGTCGTTTTCTGCTCAGCCAAGCCAGCTCGCCTGGCCCAATCCGTGACCTGCAAACGTGGATACTGCAAAATCTGTCCGGCGATTTATCCGTTGAAAAGCTGGCGGAGCACGTGGCCATGAGCCCAAGGAATTTTACCCGCGTTTTCACCCGTGAAACCGGGGTCAGTCCCGCCAAGTATGTGGAAGAAGTCCGCCTCGACGTAGCACGGCAACACCTGGAACAAAGCTCGGATAAGCTCGAACAAATCGCCACCGCCACGGGTTTTGGCAACAGCCTCAACCTGCGTCGCGTGTTTGAAAGAAATTTACAACTCACACCCTCAGATTATCGGGAGCGTTTTCACGCTCGCACTATGTCCTAAATTGATTGTTATTTGTCATTTACGCCAAACCACCCACGCACTATTTTGAAACCAGATAACTCACCTAGGAGCACATCATGGTCAAAGTAGGCATTAATGGGTTTGGTCGCATTGGCAGAAACGTACTGCGCGCCGCGTTGGGTCGCAATGACTTTCAGGTGGTGGCAATCAATGACCTGACCGACAGCAAAACCCTGGCTCACCTTCTGAAATACGACTCGCTGCAAGGCACATTGGCCGCCAGTGTTGAAGCCTCTGAAGGGCAGTTGCTGGTAGATGGCCAAACCATCCACGTCTTCTCCGAACGCGATCCAGGCGCAATTGCGTGGAGCAGCGTGGGGGTTGATCTAGTTATTGAAGCCACCGGATTCTTCACCGACAAAGCCAAAGCCGAAGTGCACATCACCAAAGGCGGCGCAAAACGGGTGATTTTATCTGCACCCGGTAAAGACGATGACATCACGGTGGTGATGGGCGTCAACCATGAGAAATACGATCCTGCCTTGCATAAAGTGGTCAGCAACGGCAGCTGTACAACTAACGGTTTAGCACCGGCAGCGCAGGTTCTGCACCAAAGCTTCGGTATTGAACATGGTTTGATGAACACCACCCATGCCTATACCAACAGCCAGGCCCTGCACGATCAACCGGAAAAAGATCTGCGCGGCGCCCGTGCCGCGGCGCTTTCTATCGTGCCTTATTCTAGCGGTGCGGCTAAAGCACTCGGTAAAGTGATCCCGGAATTGGACGGACGCCTGACCGGCTATTCACTACGCGTGCCAGTGCCTGTGGTATCTATTGTTGATCTGACCGTCACGCTCAAACGTGATGTAACGGTAGAAGAAGTGAACGCGGCATTTCGCAAGGCGGCAACCTCAGGACCGCTGCAAGATATCTTGGGCTACAGCGATGAGCCTTTGGTATCGAGCGACTATCAGGGTGACCCACGATCATCAATCATCGACGGGCTGTCTACGCTGGTCATCGGCGGTAATCTGGTGAAGATCCTCGCCTGGTATGACAACGAATGGGCTTTCTCTAACCGTCTGGTTGATCTGGCGGTTTTGATGGACCAACGCGGTTTGTAATTTTCTAAGCGGGCGCTCTGTGCAGCGCCCTAAGTTGTGAGCCCCCTCTCCATACCCTCCACAAGCCAACCAATGAATTTTTGCGATTATCAGAAAAGCGCCAGCCATCGGCTAGACTCTAACTTATCAGTGCAGTACTGCTGGTGCGATACTTATAAAGAGAAAAATTGCGTCGTAAACAGAATAATATGGGTCATTACTCATCAAAGGAGCACGCTATGCGGATGTTTCTTGCAGTGGTCTGGACGGGGCTGTTGTTGCTAACCACGCCAACTCGTGCAGCAGAACCGGAACCCAGCGCCGGGCGGGTCTCGGGTTGGTGGAACTCTTTAACCAGCGGTGTCGCACAAACCTGGGAGGACCCGCAATACCACGATCTTTATCTGCCGTTTATCAGTTGGCACGCCCGTTTTATGTACGACGAGACGGATCATTACAATGAGATGCCGTGGGGCGGTGGCTTTGGGATTTCCCGCTATAACGAAGAGGGCGACTGGAGTGCCCTGTACGCGATGATGTTTAAAGACTCCCACAATGAGTGGCAGCCGATTGTCGGCTATGGCTGGGAAAAGGGCTGGTATCTGGATCAGAATCAAGATTTCCGCCTTGGGTTTGGTGTGACGGCGGGGATCACTGCACGTGAAGATTTCGGCAACTACATTCCATTACCGATCATTCTGCCGCTGTTCTCCGCTGGCTATAAGCAGGCGACTGTTCAGTTCACCTATATCCCTGGTACCTACAACAACGGCAACGTGCTGTTTGCCTGGTTACGCTTTAGTTTTTAGTTCGGAGCCATCATATGGGCGGGCGCAGCATGCTGCGCCCCTACGTCATGAGCCGATTGAGGTTTTGTCAGCAATAACAATCCCTGAGCCTTATCGCTAGTCCAGCAGCAGATAGATGCATTCGGCCAACGCTTTACGCTATGCTGAGGTATCGCAAGAACCGAGGAAAAACAATGAATACCCCTGAAAAAAAGTCGCTGACTGCCCTACAAGCCCTCGACCAACTCGAAGTACTGTACGACGCATCGGTCAACGCCTTACGCGCTGCGATCAAACAATTTATCGCGGATGGCACCCTGCCAGAGGCGCAGGCCCGTGCCTCGGGGCTGTTTTCCTACCCGGAACTGCGCGTGCGCTGGGATGGCGAGCACCCAGACCATCCAAGAACCCGCGCTTTTGGCCGTTTTACCCGGCCCGGCAGCTATACCACCACCATCACCCGGCCGCAGCTGTTCCGCCCTTATCTTGCCGAACAGCTAGCAATGCTGACCAGTGAATATGCCGCCGTAATCGAAGTGGTCCCCTCTCAACAGGAGATCCCCTTCCCTTATGTGATCGACGGATCCGATCTGGCCTTGGACCGAACCATGAGTGCCGGGCTTACCAAGCATTTCCCCACCACCGAACTGGCGCAGATTGGCGATGAAAATGCAGACGGGCTGTCTCCTTTTGCCAACCATTTTCCACTTTCCCATTTTGACGCGCTGCGGACCGATTTCTCACTGGCCCGCCTGCGGCACTACACCGGCACGCCGGTGGAGCATTTTCAGCACTTTGTGTTGTTTACCAACTACACGCGCTATGTCGATGAGTTTGTCCGCTGGGCGTGTAGCCAGATCGCCGATCCGGCCAGCCCCTATATCGCGCTTTCTTGCGCCGGTGGGAACTTTGTGACGGCAGAAACGCCAAATCCAGAGCAGACGGTGTCCGATCTGGCCTGGAAGAACCATCAGATGCCCGCCTATCACCTGATCGCCAACGATGGTCAGGGGATCACGCTGGTCAATATCGGTGTCGGCCCTTCCAACGCCAAAACCATCTGCGATCACCTGGCAGTGCTGCGGCCCCATGCCTGGCTGATGATTGGCCACTGCGGCGGCCTGCGGGAAAGCCAGTCAATTGGCGATTACGTGTTGGCCCACGCCTACCTGCGTGACGATCATGTATTAGACTCGGTGCTACCACCTGATATCCCAATCCCAAGCATCGCGGAAGTTCAGCGCGCGCTGTATGACGCCACCAAAACGGTAAGCGGTATGCCGGGAGAAGCGGTAAAGCAGCGGTTACGTACCGGCACTGTGGTCACCACCGACGATCGCAACTGGGAGCTGCGCTATTCGGCTTCCGCACTGCGCTTTAACCTCAGCCGCGCCGTCGCCGTCGATATGGAAAGTGCCACCATCGCGGCGCAAGGTTATCGCTTCCGGGTGCCTTATGGCACGCTGCTGTGCGTGTCTGATAAACCGCTACACGGCGAGATTAAACTGCCAGGCCAGGCCAACCGTTTCTACGAAGGCGCGATTTCAGAGCACTTGCAGATTGGCATCTGTGCCATCGATCTGCTGCGGGCTGAGGGTGAACACCTGCATTCACGCAAACTGCGCACCTTCAACGAACCACCGTTCCGCTAATCCAAAGGCTGGGCGCCGCATACGGCGCCCCTACAGCGCCAAAGCCAGCACTCGCGTCGGCTGATGATGGCTGGCGGTAATTTCCAGCAGGATCTCCCTTACCGCTCCCGCCGCCGCAGTGAGCGGCTTTTGGCCGCAAACCACTAACGCCAGCGGTACCGAAAGCGCCGGAGCATTGAGGCGGATCATCCAGGCCTTGGCCGGGCCGATCGTCGCCCTGGCAAGCGACTCTGGCAGGATCGTCGCCCCCATTACGCTAGCGATAGCGGCGCAAAGCATGCTGTGTGATTCGATCTCACCAATCACATTCGGCGTGAGTTGGCGCAGCGCCATAGCCTCATCAATCAGGTCGCGCACCACATCCCCCTCACGTGGCAAGAACAGATTAAACTGGCTCACCGCCGATAAGTCGATGCTGTTGCCCGGATGAGGGATGCTTCTTGCCGCGACCAGATACAAATCTTCTTTCGCCAACGCCGTGACACTCAGGTTCGGTGGCATGTTCTGCCCATACATCACCGCCATATCCAGAGCCTGCGTCGCCACCTGTTGGCTCAACGCGCTGCCGATATTTTCATTCAGGCTCAGCAAAATCCCAGGATGCCGATCGCGTATCGCTTGCAACAGCGGCAGCGCCAACTGCGAGGCCGCACTGCCTTGCACCAGGCCGACGGCCACCAGCCCAGCCAGCGTTTCCCCACTGCTGATCACCGCTTGCTGGGCCTGCTCGCACTGTTGAAGAATGGTTTGCGCATGCGCATAAAGAATATTGCCGGCCTCCGTGGGCATCACTCCGCGTTTGGTTCGGATCAGCAATTGCTGTTTCAGTTCCCCTTCCAGGGTGGCAACTTGCTGGCTCAGCGCAGGCTGCGCAATATGCAACACCTCCGCCGCCTGAGTCAGGCTGCCGATATCGACGATCTTTACGAAATACTTCAAGCGTCTGAAATTCATCGTGGCTCCTAGCTGCGGTTAACTGCATTCAATATCAACTACTGCAACCACAGCTACAGCAAGAAACGGGCCAGGCAGAACAAGCGGTGTATTATCAGCCTAAGTGATTAAAAAATAATGAAAGGTAACGATAAGGCGGGATTGGATGAAGAGGTAAAACCGGGTTCTGCACCACGCTGGGGCATTGCCAGTCCCCAGCGTGGTTCAGATAAAAAAACCCGCCAATCGTCTGGCGGGTTTGTTATAGGGCTAGGGAGCTTTTTGCTCGGAGGCCGGTATCACATCCAGGATGCGTACGTTGTAGACCATGGTCGCGCCCGGTGGGATATCCGGTGCCATGCCTTTCTCGCCATAGGCCAGTTCAGGCGGCACCACCAGCGTCATGTTACCGTGGTTCTTCAACTTACCTAGCGCTTCGCGGAACAGTGGTGGATAGGCGCTCAGCGGCTGTGAAATTGAAGTACCAGCCAGATCCATATCCTTGATCACTTTACCGTCGGTCAAGCTCTCTTTAACCACCACGGCGACGGTATCACCCTCACCAATCACGCTATCGCCAACATAATCGATGCGGTAATAGAAGCCTTGCTTAGACTGCACGACGCGTGGCTGCTTCTTGAACTTATCGATATAGCTGCTGCCTTGCTTTTCGTTCTGCTGTTTGATCTTTTTATGCTGATCGTTCAGCTCCAACTCGCTTTCATACAAGGCCTTGGCAATCTGTTCTTTGGCCAGTTTGGTCTGGCCATTGATCACATCGGTCACGCCTGCCAGCGCCAGTTGGCGGTTCACGTCTACACCCTGCGTCTTTTTGCTGTTGAGCAAATCCAGGATGTCATTACCCAACGCGGTACCGATCGCATAATCGCGTTTTTCCACCTGCGTTTTAGGCTCCGTGACCACGGACGTACCAGCCGTTTGCTTTTTCTCGGCTGCAGTCAGCTTTTGCTGTAGCTGAGCAAGTTCCTGCGCCTTCTGCTCATTGTCTTTGGTTTGTGCCGCCAACTGCTCTTGCAGCTTGGCACTCTCCTGCTGACTCGTCTGCTGCAACTGAGCGATCTGCTGGGCTTTCTGCTCGCTGTCTTTAGTCTGAGCAGCCAACTGCTCTTGCAGTTTGGCTGTCTCCTGCTGACTCGCCTGCTGCAACTGAGCGATCTGCTGGGCTTTCTGCTCGCTGTCTTTAGTCTGAGCGGCCAACTGCTCCTGCAGCTTGGCGCTCTCCTGCTGACTCGCCTGCTGCAACTGAGCGATCTGCTGGGCTTTCTGCTCGCTGTCTTTAGTCTGAGCGGCCAACTGCTCTTGCAGCTTGGCACTGTCCTGCTGGCCCGTCTTCTGCAACTGAGCAATCTGCTGGGCTTTCTGCTCGCTGTCTTTAGTCTGAGCGGCCAACTGCTCTTGCAGCTTGGCACTCTCCTGCTGACTCGCCTGCTGCAACTGGGCAATCTGCTGCGCTTTCTGCTCATTGTCTTTGGTCTGAGCGGCTAACTGCTCCTGCAACTTCGCCAATTCCTGCTGGCTTTGCTGGAGTTGTTTAACCTGCTGAGCCTTCTGATCGTTGTCTTTGCCATAAACCGTCAACTGTTCTTGCAGCTGCTTTATCTGCTGCGCTTTCTGTTCACTGTCTTTGGTCTGCACGGTCAGTTGATCTTGCAGTTTCGCCAACGTCAGCAGCTCTTGCTGCAACTTCTTCATTTGCTGAGCTTGTTGCACGAAATCTTTGTTATTCAGCGCCAATTGCTCCTGCAACTGCTTGGCCTGAAGCGCTTTTTGTTCGCTATCCTTGGCCTGTGCAGCCAGTTGAGTCTGCAACTTGGCCAGCTCTTGCTGGCCTTGCTGGAGTTGCTTCACCTGCAGGGCTTTCTGCTCATTATCCTTATTGGAAGCGGCCAACTGTTCCTGCAGCTGTTTAACCTGCTGCACTTTCTGCTCGCTGTCCTTGGCCTGAGTCGCTAACTGAGCCTGCAGCTTGGCCAACTCTTGCTGGTTTTGCTGCAGCTGTTTCAGCTGTTGCGCTTTCTCATCATTGGCTTTGGTTTGTGCGGCCAGTTGCTCTTGCAGCTTGCTACTGGCCTGTTGCAACTGTTTCACCTGCTCGGCTTTTTGCTCGCTGTCTTTGGTCTGGATGACTAGCTGTGCCTGCAACTCTGCGACGGTTTGCTTATTTTGTTGCAGTTGCATCACTTGCTGCGCTTTCTGCTCATTATCTTTGGTTTGCGCGGTCAACTGCTCCTGCAGCCTGGCGCTGGTCTGCTGCAGTTGCTTGACCTGTTCGGCTTTCAACTCACTGTCTTTGGCCTGAGCGGCCAGCTGTTCTTGCAGTTTTGCCAACGACTGTTGGTTTTGCTGCAGTTGTTTCAACTGCTGGGCTTTTTCATCAAGACCCTGAGTTTGCGCGGTCAGTTGCTCCTGCAACTTAGCGCTCGCCTGTTGCAACTGCTTCACCTGCTCAGCTTTCTGCTCGCTGTCTTTGGTTTGGGCAGCCAGCTGTTCTTGCAGCTTTGCCATCGCCTGTTGGGTCTTTTGCTCGTTCTCTTTGCTACGCGCCGCCAACTGATCTTGCAGCTGGGTTACCTGCAGGGCCTTTTGCTCACGCTCTTTGGTCTGGGCAGCCAACTGTTCCTGCAGCTTCGCCAACGCCTGCTGGTTTTGCTGTAGCTGTGTAGCCAACTGGGCTTTTTCATCGTTAACCTTGGCTTGAGCCGTCAACTGCTCCTGCAACTTGGCGCTCGCCTGTTGCAACTGCTTCACCTGTTCGGCTTTCTGCTCGCTGTCTTTGGTTTGGGCAGCCAGCTGTTCTTGCAGCTTCGCCATCGCCTGTTGGGTCTTTTGCTCGTTCTCTTTGCTGCGCGCCGCCAACTGATCTTGCAGTTGTGTTACCTGCAGGGCCTTTTGCTCACGCTCTTTGGTCTGAGCAGCCAACTGTTCCTGCAGCTTCGCCAACGCCTGCTGGTTTTGCTGTAGCTGTGCAGCCAACTGGGCTTTTTCATCGTTAACTTTGGCTTGTGCCGTCAACTGCTCCTGAAGCTTGGCGCTCGCCTGTTGCAACTGCTTCACCTGTTCGGCTTTCTGCTCGCTGTCTTTGGTTTGGGCAGCCAGCTGTTCTTGCAGCTTCGCCATCGCCTGTTGGGTCTTTTGCTCATTCTCTTTGCTGCGCGCCGCCAGCTGATCTTGCAGCTGGGTTACCTGCAGGGCCTTTTGCTCACGCTCTTTGGTCTGGGCAGCCAACTGTTCCTGGAGCTTCACTAACGTCTGCTGGTTTTGCTGCAGTTGTGCAGCCAACTGCGCTTTTTCATCAGTAGTTTTGGTTTGAGCCGCAGTCTGTTGCTCTTGCAGCTTGGCGCTGGCCTGCTGCAACTGCTTAATTTGTTCGGCTTTCTGCTCGCTATCTTTGGTTTGCGCGGCCAGTTGTTCTTGCAGTTTCGCCATCGCCTGCTGGTTTTTTTGCGCCGATTCTTTGTTGCGTGTCGTCAGCTGCTCTTGCAGCTGTTTGACCAGTTGGGCTTTGTATTCACTGTCTTTGGTCTGGGTGGCTAACTGTTCTTGGAGCTTCGCCAACGCCTGCTGATTTTGCTGCAGCTGCTTGGCCTGCTCGGCTTTTTCATCGTTAGTTTTAGCATACGCCGTCAGTTGCTCTTGCAACTTGGCACCAGCCTGTTGCAACTGTTTCACCTGTTCGGCTTTCTGCTCGCTGTCTTTGGTTTGGGCAGCCAGTTGCTCCTGCAGCTTCGCCATTGCCTGCTGGGACTTCTGGTCATTCTCTTTGCTACGCGCCGCCAGCTGATCTTGCAGCTGTGTTACCTGCAAGGCTTTTTGTTCACTGTCTTTGGCCTGGGCAGCCAACTGTGCTTGCAGTTTCGCTACCGCCTGCTGATTTTGCTGCAGCTGCTTGGCCTGCTGGGCTTTTTCATCGTTAGTTTTAGCATACGCCGTCAGTTGCTCTTGCAACTTGGCACCAGCCTGCTGCAGCTGTTTCACCTGCTCGGCTTTCTGCTGGCTGTCTTTGGTTTGGGCAGCCAGTTGCTCCTGCAGCTTCGCCATCGCCTGCTGGGACTTCCGTTCATTCTCTTTGCTACGCGCTGACAGCTGATCCTGCAGTTGGGCGATGGCCTGCTGATTTTGCTGTAACGTTTGCTGCAGTTGCTTGATCTGTTGCGCTTTTTGTTCGTTATCTTTGGTTTGCGCTGCCAACTGTTGCTGCAATTGCGAGCTGTTACGTTGCTCCTGCTGTTGCAGCTTCATTTGCTGCATCTGCCGCTCGCTTTCCTTGGCCTGTGCGGCAAGCTGCTGCTGAAGCCGCGTATTTTCCCGCTGGCTTTGCTCAATGGCCTGTTGCAGACGCGCCAACTCTGCAGAAGAGCCCGCGGACCGAGATTGCACTTTACGCAACTGCTCAAGAGCCGCTTCCTGGCTGGTGACTTTGGCCTTCAGCTGATTGATGGTTGCCTGCAGCGTCTTCATCTCGCGAATACGCTCACTGCCCCTCTCATCCGCCGACTTTGCCAGTGCGTTAGGCTTGCTGCTGGCAGGTTTACTACTTTTGGGTCTTGCAGGTTCTGCTGTATCCAGTTGTGAAGGCGTCAGAAACAGGAGTGCCGGAGCCTCATCCACCTGGCGCGTGATCGCTTCCAGTGAATTCAGCGCATGGGCATCGGGAGTTACTGCCTCCTCAGCCCTTACTACTCCTAGCGGCAACGCCAACGTCAACAAGGCACCGCAATATATCCTGCGTTTCATTTCACGCCTTCCCCTCTCTGGATCAAGCCTTGCAGGACGTCACGTTCGATCTCGGCACATAACTGATTGGTCTTGTATTTGTACAACGCATCAAGAGTGTCTTTGGTTGTCGAATTCACATCGCCGCGTACCGCGCTATATACCGAGGCATTGTTCACCAGACGGTTAAAGTTGGCCTGCTTGATCGCGTAAGCCTTCGGATTAACCTGCTTGAGTGACGCCAACTCGCTTTGGCAAAGGCCAATTTTGCTGGTTTTGGTTTCTGCGGCAGTCGGTTCTGGCGGCGGGGGCACACTGATCTGCTGAGGGGGAGCTTGTACGGTGGTCGCTGGTGGGGTTTCTTGCCAACGGGTCTGTGCGGTTTTCTGGCATCCTGCCAGCAATAAACCACTGCACAGTATTACGCCTAAACAGAGGTTCTTTTGGGTGATTATCATCGAAAATTCCTTTCAAAAAATTCCGTTACCGATAGGTCAACTCAGACAAGATCGGCTATATCCTGGATAAATAATATGTGCATTTTTCAGCAATGATATAGGGGTGGCTCTTTAGTAGCAAACATTCACTGGAGCTATACTATGGCCGCTCATTGCCCCTACTCTTGCAACGTTCGCCATGGCCTATTAACTTAACGAATACTTAACCGGGTTTCATCGGTGACCTGCATAGCGCAATAATGCGCCTATAACTTGCCCGCGATTTACATGCCCACGACGTTTGTGAAGTGCAAAATAATACTGGTATTTTTTATATCCAGCAACTCTGCAAGCGAGCCTGAACGCCGAGTTGCGGGGCAAAAACGGCGCTTGCCGCCAGGAAGGACAAAGACACTCTCCCGCATACAACAGCATTCATTCTGATTTTTTGGTACAAAAAACCGTAAAAAAATAAAATAAAATAGATTTAAAACAATAACATAAGTGAATCACTGACGATATTCACCGCTATCATTCCCCCCACCATTTTTCCGAATGGAAATGACTATTACCCATGATTAAAAATAGATGTTTATATTATTAAAAACGCATTTTTTGGCGATTTACTCCACTCGCATCCGGGTGATTTTCTAGAGCGGCAGTGCAATCTAAAGATTTATCCGAGGCACTCTGATTGTTGCGTCAAAAATACAGGACTTGATGATAATCCTTAAGCTGACTTCCCCACTGATTATTAGGAACAATCCACACAAATTACAGGAAACATCTTAGTAAAAAATCCCATTTTCCCACCTTATAATTAGGAACTTTCTTGGGTTTGCTCTTTAAAATATCAACACCACGCAAAAATCAGGATTAACTCGCAAAATGCCTCGGTCTGCAATGATGGCGACCTGCCTGCCGGTGATAAAGTTTAACCTGCTGGAAAATAAGCCAATTTGCTCACAACCTCGACAAACGGAACATTTGTGCATTTTCATGCTTTACAAGCCCCATCGGCACCGTTATTATTCGCCCCGTTCACACGATTCCTCTGTAGTTCAGTCGGTAGAACGGCGGACTGTTAATCCGTATGTCACTGGTTCGAGTCCAGTCAGAGGAGCCATATTTAGAAAAGCCCGCTTAGGCAACTAAGCGGGCTTTTTGCTGTTTAACGCCGGGTGACTCAATCGTCATAAGGTTCGCCGAGCGTGAGCATCAACCGGTTGGCCCAGGCAAAGAAGGCCGTCGCCTGCACCAGGTCCAACAGTTCCAGTTCGCCCAACCCTTGCTCGCGTAACGCAACCAGCTGAGCCGCATTGGCCTGCGGTGGCGTGGCCGAAAGCGCGGCGGCAAAGTCTATTTGCGTACGCCAATCCTCACCCTGCCCCTCGCTCAAGAGCCCTCCAGGCGCGATATCCAGCAAGCGCTGCACCTCTTCTGTCCTTTTGGATAACTGCGCCGCTTTACGCGCATGCACCGAGGCACAGTAAATACAGCCGTTCACCTTGCTGGCCACCGCCGCAGCCAACTCACGATCCTGGCGGGCCAGACCACCTGCGGTGTAGAAAATGGCCCGATCCGTGATGGTTCGCTGTTCCAGCACCGCATGATCGCGCGCCAACAAACGGAAATAGTCAGAATCCGCATGACCGAACTTGGTCAGCAAGGCTTTTCCCGGTTCGTCAAACGCCTCCAAGGGTTTAGCCGCAATCCAGGGCTCCCATCCCAACTCCTGGCTGGTGAACGCAGACGGTGCATTGCGGCCACTGGCGGTATGGCTCGCGGTGCGCCAGGCAGAAGCTCGAACGGGAGCACGGCCGCTGGTCGCTACCGGCAATCCTGCCAGCAAGCGGTAGCCGTACAGCAGACGGCTCTGGAAACTGACAAAAGCGATCAACTGTGAAAGCGTGACAATGTCATCCAATGACCACCCCGCCTGTTGCAGGGCCTGCAAGTGTTTGGCCTCTGCCCCGGCGGGTTTGAAGGCCAGGCGTTCCGCATGATCCAATGCAGCCTGCAAACGTGGTCCGTCTGCGGGCTGAGTCTGCTGCAATTGGGCATAATGCGCCGCCAGTTGCCGATCGCCGTGCCATTCACTGATACGCTGCGCCAACAGCAGGCGCTCCGCAATGGTGAAACCGCCCACCTCCTGTGGCTCAAACAGTCTCTGATAGCTGGCCTCAATCCCCTCGGTTGCCGCCTGGCGTGTTGCTCTGGCCTGTGCCAAAGGAGAGTCTGCGGCGATTTCTGCCAGTCTGGTCAGGTGATCCTGGGTGTCGGTCATACGTTTTCCTCTGCGTGATGTGAATAAGCCAACGTGGCAGGATTGCGCCGCTGCCAGCCCAGTGCTGGTGCAACGTCGCGAGCTATCAGCTCAATGGAGCGCAAAATATAGGCGTGTGGCGGATCGATAGAGTGCACCTGAAATGCCAAATCGGTGACGCGGGCCAGCGCGCTATCCCGTTGCAACGAGGCGATCACCTGCTCTGGCGTACCGAGATGCACATCAAAAGCGCGGATCAGACCGTCGAGCGACTCATCCTGTACCTGATGCCCACTGGCGCGTAAGCGCTCCAATCCACGGCTAAGCCCCTGTGCAGCAAAATCATGTGCACGGTTCTGATCTTCGGTTACAAAAGCGGTGCGCGATCCCATGATCCGGGGCTCTACCCCAGGCGGCAGTGCGGCAAGATAGGCGTCAATAATCGGATTTTGCAGCTCATCGAGTGGCGTATCCGGTGCATCTGACGGCCTGGGTTGAGTACGTGACAACATCAGCCCATCCCCAGCCTTACCGGCCCGGCTCCCACCTTCAACCGAGAAGGTGGCTTGCCAGACGCGTTTTTTCAGTTGGGGGGCGGCCGGATATAGACGGTTGGCGGCGTTGCCGAGCGCTTCGCCACCCCAGGCGTCCAGCAGAATGCGTAAATTATCGTTAAACGCCGCATTGCGCTGCTCGGCATCAATACCAAATGCGCTAAACGAAGACGGGGTTCCGCCCGCCGCCAGCCCCACTTCCAACCGGCCACCGGAAAGCAGATCCAACACCGCCGTATCTTCCGCCACGCGCACGGCAGACTCCATCGGCAAGGTGATCACTCCAGTCCCCAAACGAATATGCCGGGTATGCGCCGCAGCCTGAGCCAAAAAAACCAGTGGTGAAGGCAAGCCGCCCTCATCCTGATGAAAATGGTGCTGCGCTACCCAGGCGGTGTCGAACCCAGCGCGTTCGGCATGAACAATCTGCTCAGTGGCCAGCCGGTAACGTTCCTGAGCACTGCCGTTATCCAGCAGGCGGGTAAAAAAGCCGAGACGTTTAGCGCTCATGAGGCATCCTTTAAAGTTTGGTACATCGCACGGCCAGGAATGGCCGCAATCAATTGGCGGGTATAGTCACTGCCCGGCCGGGCAAATACCTCAGCGGTAGTGCCCGCATCTACCTGCTGCCCACGACACAGCACCGAGACGCTGTGCGAGATTTGCCGCACCGTCGCCAGATCGTGTGAGATAAACAGGTAGGTCAGCCCTAACTCACGCTGTAGCTGCTCTAATAAGCGCAGGATTTGTGCCTGCACGGTTACGTCCAGCGCCGAGGTAGCTTCATCCAATACCAGCACCCGAGGTTGCAGTATCAGAGCACGAGCGATGGCAACCCGTTGGCGCTGGCCCCCTGAAAGCTCACGCGGTTTGCGCGCCAGGAGTTCGGCAGGCAGAGCAACTCGTTCGAACAATTCCCGCACCCGCCGATAACGCTCTGCTTTGGCGACAGGCTCAAAGTTGAGTAACGGCTCTTCGATCGCCTGATACAGGGTTTTCGCCGGATCGAGCGAAGCAAAGGGGTTTTGATAGACCAGTTGAATACGCCGCCGAAACTGGCGCAGCGCCTCGCCCTTCAGCCGGGTAAAATCGACGCCGTCGATAATGATTTGCCCCGCATCCGGCCGCTGAAAACCCAGCAGGCAGCGGGCCAAGGTGGTTTTGCCGGAGCCGGACTCGCCGACCAACGCATGCGTGGTGCCGCGCTGCACGCTGAACGACACCCGATCCAACGCCCGGAATGCCTGCCCGCCTCTGCCAGCAAAACGGAAATCCTTCACCAGTTCGTTGACGACGATCGCCGGTTCCGCCTTACGGACGATCGCTGGTGGAGCGATGGAGGCCAACGAAGGCACATCGGCAAACAAACGGCGGGTATACTCATGCGCCGGGGCCTGCAATACCACCGCTGTTTGCCCCTGCTCCTGCACCCTGCCGTGACGAAACACCAGTAGCCGGTCGGCCCGTTCCGCCGCCACGCCCAAATCGTGAGTGACGAACAGCACCGCCGTGCCAAACTCCTGACGCAGTTCGTCGATCAGATCGAGGATGCGTTTTTGCACCGTCACGTCCAGCGCACTGGTCGGCTCATCGGCAATAATCAACGCGGGCCGTAACGCAATGGCGATGGCAATCAGCACCCGCTGTTTCATGCCGCCGGAAAGTTCATGCGGATACTGGCGTGCGCGCAATTCAGGATGAGTCAGCCCCACACGGGTGAGTAACTCCACTACCCGAAGCTGTACCAGCTTGCGTGGCAGACGTTGGTGAATATTGATGATCTCGGCAACCTGCTCACCGATGGTTTTAACCGGGTTCAGCGAACTGGCGGGGTCTTGCGGGATCAGGCTTATCTGCGCGCCACGCACCGCATCCAACTGGCGCGTAGACCAGTGCGCAATATCGGTGCCATTAAGCCGGATCGCCCCCTGCTCCAGGCGGCCATTTTCCGCCAGCAGGCCGATAATCGCCTGGGCCGTGGTGGTTTTACCCGATCCCGATTCCCCAACCAGGGCAACGACCTCCCCCGGCTGAATGGTAAAAGAAACGTTGTGCACCACCCGCTGGCTACTGGTGCCCTGCTGATAGGCGATAGAAACGTTATCCAGTTCCAGCAGTGGCGCAGGTGAGACGGTTGTCTGTAGGTTCATCGGCGCGCGCTCCCTAATGCATGGCTGATACGGTTGGCAGCCAGCACCACGGCAACCACCATCAGGCCGGGGAAGGTAGTCAGCCACCAGGCCGTTGAGATGTAATTACGCCCTTCGGCGATCAGTAAGCCCCACTCCGGCGTGGGTGGTGGCGTGCCGTATCCCAGGAAACTCAGAGTGGCGATCGCCAGAATGGCATTGCCAAACTGTAGGGCAGAGAATGCAATCACCGAGGTCAGCGAATTAGGCAGAATATGGCGCCATAGTACCGCCCAAAAGTGCCCGCCGCTGCCGTAGGCTGCCTCAACGTAGTCGCTGTGCCGTACCCGCAGCACTTCTGCGCGAGCCAGGCGTGCAAAGTTGGCCACCGACGAGATCCCCACCGCCAGCGCCGCATTCACCGTGCCGAAGCCCAGCAGAATGATCACGCTCAAGGAAAGCAGCAGCCCAGGGATCGACAGCAAAACATCAACCAGACGCATCACAACATCATCGACGATGCCGCCCAAAGTCCCGGCGACCACGCCCAACGACGTGCCCACAACCAGACCCAACGCCACGGCAACTAACGCTGCGGATAAAGTGTGCGATGCGCCATACACGATCCGAGCGTAAAGATCGCGCCCCAGCGGATCGGTGCCTAGCCAATGGTCACCACCCGGTGCCAGACGCTGTGCTCCGGCAATCCCTTCCGTGCCGCTGTACGAAGTAAAGATCTCCGGGGCGATCGCCCATAGCACAGCGATCGCCAGCACGGCCCAGGCCAGTCCGAGGCTGAGCGGATAACGCCGCTGAGCGCGCCTGGCGGTGGGTAAACTACCTTCGGTTTCCCCGCCGGACAGATCGCGTTCCGGCATCACGGATTTTTCCAACGGAATACTGCTCATCGGGTCGCTCCTGCATAGGATTTCAGTCTGGGATCGAGCAGCGGGAACAGCAGATCGACCAGCAGATTGAGGAAGACAAAGGCGGCGGCAGAGATCATCACTACCGCCTGTAACACCGCCACGTCCTGGTTCACGACCGCCTGCTGCGTCAGTTGCCCCAGGCCACTGCGGCCAAATACGGTTTCTGTGATCAATGCCCCGGCGATCAGTTCGCCAAACAGAATGCCCGCAATGGTCAGCACCGGCAGCATCGCGTTACGTGCCACATGCCGCCACAGCACTCCGCTACGGCTAGCCCCTTTGGCACGCGCCACCGCCACAAACGGCTGAGTTTGTACGCTATCGATGCTGCGGATCAGGATCTGCGCCAGCGGGGCAGAGATTGGGATTGCCAAGGTGGCGATCGGCAACAGCAGCCCAATCCACTCCCCTGGATTGATGATCGGCACCAGCTTCAGCCGGAATGAAAAGATCTGGATCAACACGATGCCAAGCCAAAAGGTGGGAACCGACACAAACAGCGCAGGCAGCAATTGCAGCGCCGATTTCAGCCAGCCAAAACCAATCAGATTGGAGACAAACGCAATGACCAGCGCCAACAGCAAAGCCAGGGTGAAACCTAGCACCGCTAATTGCAGGGTCGCGGGCAGGTTGGCAGCCAGCAAGGCACTTACCGGCACGCCGTTCTGGATCGAATAGCCCAAATCACCACGCAGGAAATTCCCCAACGTATGCAGATATTGCTGCCACAGGGGCACATCGGCACCGTAGGAGGCGCGCATGTCGGCGATCTGAGCCGGGCTAAGCCCCATATCCGGATTCTGGAATTTAATCAGGATCGCGTCGCCTGGCAGCACCTGCAGCAAGATAAACGACAGGGTGAATGCCGCCCACAGCACTAGCAACGCCTGCCCGGTTCGGCCACTCAGGTATTTCAGCATCTTTATCTCCTCGAATATGGCGTTGTGGCCCCTCACCCTAACCCTCTCCCACAGGGAGAGGGGACAGTCCGTGCCACCAATGAGTTTCCGTGCCTGACTTTGGCCTCGAACTAGCGAACGAAAACTAACGCACTACAAACCAACTTCCGCACCTGGACACAACACCGCTCCAGCTTCCTCTCACTGTGGAAAAGGGTTGAGGTGAGGGGGCCGCCCATACCACGTTTTATACTGGTGCTCATATCGGCAGAACTGTCCGTACCTCGATTTACTCCGCACCTGACCACCACGCTGAACTGGCTCCCTCTCCTTTTTGGGGAGAGGGTTGGGGTGAGGGGTGCAGGCAGTTCGGGCTTAGCGTTTCTCTAACCACGCGCCATAGAAGCTTGGTCGACCCACGGCTTCAAAGTTGACGCCTTTCAGATAGGGAGCACCGGCAAAGACCTGCGGCTCTTCAAAGAACGGGATCACATAGGCCTGATCCAGCAGATACTTTTGAGCCTCACCGGCGATCTGTAAGCGCTTGGCCGGATCCACCTCAGAGGCGATCCCCAGCAGCAGTTGGTTCAGTGAGTTGTCGATAAATTTACTGTTCTGGCTGGTGCCACCCTGCTGCAACAGGCCATCACGATTGGTGGGATAAAACTGGCTTTTAATCACATCGGGATCGGCACGGCCCACTTCGACCACCGAAGCCGGGGTCTTTTGTGGATCGAGGTTATCCGCCACCCGGCTGCCCGCATCGCCTGCCAAGATATTCAACCGCGCCCCCACCTTGCCCCACTGCTGCGAGACCAATTGCAGCACCGCCTTGTTTTGCGGTTGCGGCAGCGACTCATACACCGTTAACAACAACTTTTTACCGTCTTTCTGGCGCAGACCATCGCTGCCCTTTTGCCAACCGGCGTCATCCAGCAGGCGGTTGGCCTTCGCCAGATCGAAGGTCAATTTATCGGAGAGATCGACAAAACCGGCTGCCGAGGAGGCAATCACCGATTTGGCTTGTGGATAGTTGGCGGAGAACAGCGTATCGACGATCTGTTTGCTGTCGGTGGCATGCAGCAGCGCTTGCCGCACGCGAATGTCGGCCACCAGCGGATTGTCTGGTCTGAAGGCAATGCTGTCGTTGACGCCACGGGTTGGTGCGGCATAGATCGTAAAGCCCTGATCCTGGGTTTGCTTCTCATCGTAAGCCTGGATCTGGCGAATAAAGTCCGCCTGCCCGGCCTGCAACGCGCCAATCCGCACGCTGTCTTCCGGGGTGACGATCACCTTGATGGCATCCAGATTGGCCCGCCCTTGTTGAGCCAGCTTGGCTGGTCCCCAACGATAGTCTTGGCGTACGCTGAGATCGACCTCGCGCCCCAGGGTTTCACCGCTCACCACAAACGGACCAGAGCCGATAATATGGCGCGCATCACCCAGTTCATCGTATTGGCGGTTCAGCGTACTGAGCGATACTAGCCCAGAGCCGATGGTCGCCGTACCTTGCAGGAAGCCTGGGGACGAGCGTTTGAAATAGAATTTCACCGTCAGCGGATCGATGACCTCGCTGTGGTCATAGTTATTGATCACCTCGGAAACCGGCAAGCGCAGCGCTTTATTGCCTAGACCATAGGTATCAAAGTTCTTGGCTACCGCGTTGGCATCCAGCGGTGTCCCGTCGGAGAAGGTCACACCGGGGCGCAGTTTAAAAGTGTATTCCGTTTTATCGGGGTTGCTGGACCAGGACTCGGCGATCCAGGGTTCGATCTCCAGCGTTTTCGGGTTCTGGTAGGTCAGCTTGTCGGTGATCTGGTTAAGGATACCGCCGTTGGGATAAAACCCGCCGGAAGGGGGATACAGGTTGGTATGAGCCTGCTGCTCCAGATAGATCAGCGTGCCGCCCTGCACCGCCGCGATGGCCGGGCTCGCCGCAGCCGCAGCGCCTAATACCACTGCCAGTCCGCTGGTTAACGTCTTGAAAGGAAAATTAAACATGGGTGCCGTGCCTTCTTTATGTCGGTTTGTTATGGGTTAGATAACAAACCAAAACGGCACGGAGTTGAACGAACTAATTTAGCTAACTAATGATGAAAAAAGCAGTAACGCGCCATCAATCCACCTGATACTGCACAATCAACTGCCCTTTCTTCATCTTGACGGCGGTAATTTGCACCTTGCCCAACTCCGCCAGCGAACGCACATGGGTGCCTCCGCAGCCATAAGCAGGCAGATCGCCAAACCCAACCTGACGAACGCCTTGCTGTTCCTGCTGCCTGCGTGGCAAGTCGGCGGCGATCAAGTCCGTCAGCCGTTGTTGCAAATAGTCTGGTTGCAATTCTGTTGCCTGTGCACCCGGTGCAAAGGTAATGCGCCCTTCCCCCGGCCAGTGGTGCGCTTTCACCGGCTGCCAGCCTTGGCCTTCCCCCAGCCAGCCAATCAGATGCCCGGCAGAATGCCAGCGGGTATGCAGGTGCCGTTGTTCCCCATCAATCTCTAGCGTGACCGGGCCACAAGGTAACGGTTCGGCCAGATAATGGAGCAGTTGATCGCCCTGCGCGGCAACACGTAATACCGCTACACCACCGATCGTGCCGCTATCGCTCGGCTGCCCGCCGCCCTGTGGGTGAAACAGCGTGGCATCCAACTGCACCGCGTAGCTGCCATCCTCTTGCGCCGTGCAGGCCAGTACCTGAGCCTGGAGCTGCAAATCATCGTGATAATAATAAAGTCGTTCGGTCATGAGCTTTCTCCTGGTTAACGCCGTTATTATATTCGTGCCATAATCGGCTGATAATCCGTCTTCATTACAATGGACCTTTGCGCTGTGAGCACAAATCTTTCCACCGCACTGCTGGTTGAAATGGCCGTTTTTGTTCAGGTGGTGGAAAGCGGCAGCTTCTCCGCGGCCGCCCGCCAGTTAGGCACCTCGCCTTCTGCCACCAGCCGCAGCGTTGCCAGGTTGGAACAAGCGCTGAACGTACGGCTGTTGCACCGCACCACCCGCAAACTGCGCCTGAGTGAGCAAGGCGAGGCCGTATTTCAACGCTGCCGCAGCATGCTGGATGCCGCCAACTCAGTGTTGACCATCAGCGGCCAGAGCAGCTCAGAGCCGGAAGGCACAATCAGCGTCAGCGTACCGAAGGCCGTCGGGCACTTTGTCCTGCACCCTCATATGCCAGAGTTCTTGCGGCGCTATCCGCAGGTAGATGTCCATCTGCGGCTGGAGGACCGTTACATGGATTTGATCGACGATCGGGTCGATCTGGCGCTGCGCATCACCGACCGCCCGTCACCGGGCCTGATCGGCCGCCCGTTGATGACCATCGAACATTTGCTATGCGCCACTCCGCATTACCTGGCCCAACAGGGCACGCCGCGTCACCCGCGAGATCTGACGGAGCATAGCTGTATTTACCTGGGGGAGACGCCCAGCGACGCGCGCTGGCGTTTTCGCCGCAACGGCAAGACGGTTTCGGTCAATGTCCGGGGGCGCTATGCCGCCAACCATACCGGAGTTCGGTTAGACGCGGTGAAACAGCATATCGGTATCGGCAGCCTGCCCTACTTTACCGCCCACCAGGCGCTTGCCAGCGGTGAGATTGTGCAGGTGTTGCCAGAGTGGGATTTCCTCAGCAGCTATCATGGCGATCTCTGGTTGCTGTATGCGCCAACTCAGCATCTGCCCCCCAAGCTGCGAGTGTTTATCGATTATCTGGTGGCAAGTTTAGGCCAGGAACCCGCGTTAAAGCGCCTTGCGCAGAGTGATATTGATGCGGTGTGACCCCACCAGCGAATGATAGCCCTCTTTTACCGGCATGATGCCGTGGAAACACAATCGAGACGGGCCGCCCCAGACCACCACGTCACCGTGGGCCAGCGGGATGCGCCGCGTTCTGTCGCTGCGTTGCAGGCCACCAAACTGAAAAACAGCCGGTAACCCCAGCGATACCGAAACGATCGGTGCCGTAAAATCATGCTCGTCTTTGTCCTGATGCAGCGAAAGCTTGCTGCCCGGATCGTAGCGGTTCATCAGGCAGGAGTCCGGGACGTAATGACCGAACCCGGCCTGCAAGGCCGCTTCATCGGCCAATGCCAGCAAAATTGCCGGGATTTCTGGCCAACTTTTGCCAGAACCTGGATCGCGTTGCGAATAGCGGTAGCCATTGCTATCGCTGTTCCAGCCGTTGCCGCACCAGCTCATGGCCACGGACATGGTGAAACCGCCCGGCGTAGTCATATGCCGCCAAGGCACCTGTGCCACTACGCCGTTGACCGCCGCCAGCAGTTCCGGCCCGTGCTCGCGAACAAAACCGTGCAACACCACCGCCCCCGGCGCGATTTCCTCACGCCAGGGCGGCGGCAGCGCATCTTCAAACAGATCGATTGTCATCGCCTTTACCTGGATAAATACACAGGTGTAATTCTAACCGCTTGGCCGTTGTTGTCCAGCCCGGCGTAATTCATTGTTGTTAGAGCTAAATAACCTTAGAGTAGCCGCTGGATCTTAATCTATACCCTATGGATTTCAAGCTTCAGCTAGGCGGCCAGCTTGCTCATCCCTAGGAGCTTACTTTTAGTAAGTGACTAGGGTGAGCAAGCGCAGTCAACAACGCTGTAGTTTGAAAGACGACGGGTAAATAATCAGGAACGCTGGTGATCAAAGGCATCATACTTTCCGTCGTCGCTTCTCTGCTGTTCGGCGTGATGTATTACTACACCTCAATGCTAACCCCACTCGACGGCGAGGAAATCTATGGCTGGCGCACCCTGCTGACGCTGCCGTTTCTGACGCTGTTTATGCTGTTTTCCGGCGACTGGGCGCGGGTGAAAGAAATGCTGCACTGGCTACGGCAGCGCCCGCAACGCGTGCTGTTGCTGCTGCTGACCACCTCCATACTGGGAGTTCAGCTGTGGCTATTCCTCTGGGCACCGCTGCACGGTATGGCGCTGGATGTCTCACTCGGCTATTTCCTGCTGCCGCTGACCATGGTGTTGGCAGGGCGAGTGTTTTTCCGCGATCGCCTGTCTGTGCTGCAAAAGATGGCAGCCCTATGTGCATTGGTTGGCGTGGGTAATGAGCTGATCTTGGTGGGCGGGGTTTCCTGGTCGACGCTGGTTGTCGCGTTAGGCTATCCCATTTACTTTATTCTGCGCCGCCGCTTGGGCACCGATCATCTGGGCGGGCTGTGGTGTGAGCTGACGCTGATGCTGCCGGTCGCCGCGCTGTTTGCGCTTGGTGGCTCAGAACCGCTGGCGGCGCTGACGGCCAAACCGCTGCTGTATTTGCAAATCCCGCTGTTGGGCATTATCAGCGCGCTGGCGCTGGTATGCTATATCCTGGCCAGCCGCCTGCTCCCGTTCAGCCTGTTTGGCCTGCTGAGCTATGTAGAACCGGTGTTGCTGGTGATCGTCGCGCTGCTATTGGGTGAAACCATTAACGCCAACCAATGGCTGACCTATATCCCGATCTGGCTGGCGGTCATGCTGCTGATACTGGAAGGTGCGCGCCATCTGCTACGCAGAAGAATGTAATGCTGAAAACTGGACTCATTACGTAGGGCGAGGCTTCTTGCAGCTCAATGGGCGCAGCATGCGGCGCCCCTACGGCTGAGCATCTTTTACCTTACAATTCATTGATTTTAAAAATAAATCAATGTTGTGACAGCGTCACCTTGCAACCAAAAACGCCCGCTAAAGCGGCGGCCTGAGTGGCAAAGCGGCGTCAGCGTTTTTTGCAATTCCAGCTCAAACGTCTGTGCCTGCATATCCAGCTTGGTCACCCGCGCATCAATAAAATCAAAGTAGCAGCGCACCTGCGGGTAAAGCGCCTTAAACAGGCTTTCCTTGGCGGAAAACACCAGCGTCAACAGCAGATTAAAAGGCTGTGGATGTTGACGTAACCACTGGCATTCGTCCTCATTGACGATGCCGCTCCACAACTCTTCTGCTCGAGCTGGCGGGATCTGCGTTTCCACATCAATGCCCACGCCACCTGCCCCACGCTCATGCTGAGCGGCACACAGCGCCGTATCATTATTGTGGCTGATCGCCCCGGCAATCCCGGCGGGCCAGAGCGGTTCACGTTTCTCCCCGCGCAATAAAGTGAAATCCTGATGGCCCAACTCTGCCAACACCCAGCGCGCCAGATAGCGCCCGGCCAGATATTCCGCCTTACGTTTGGCGACTGCGGGTGCGACATGTTCAGGGAAATCGATACCGGCGGCAGCAAACAGATCGTCGTGATAATCCGCGACAGAGAAGTGACACTGCGCGATCAGGCCAGCAAAGCCGTCAACCGGCAATAATTCAGCATTGAGAATAAAAGAAGAGAGCACGTTTCATCCGTGACAAGGGGTCCGTTGAGACAGTATATACCGCGCGGCAGGCCGGGGCGAAACGGTTCGCCCCGGCAGCACGGTTAATGCAAGACGTCCTTCATGGTTTTTTCAAAGTCGCTCCAGGCGCAGAAGCCGTCTTTATCTACCGGGCAGCCTTCCAGCGCCAGGGTGACGCGCTGCGGCGGGGTGCTTAGCGTCAGCGGTTCGGCATTACGCAACTGTTCGGTTGATTGATAGACATACTCAATCTTCAACAGATCGCGATCGCCCTTGCCATCATGCCAGCGTTGGAACACCAGCTTGCCGCCAATCGGGGTTTTCTCATACTGCTTCGGCAACTCATACGGCTTGAACTTCATCGCAGACAGCAAGGAAGCAATGTTGGAATCATGCCCCACCAGCACGGTCAGCTTCGGAGAATCTGCCTTGCGCTCACTGATCAGCGCCGAATTGATGTAGGTCAGCAGCGGCTTGGCAACGTTCTGGGCAACGACCGACGAGGTGAACAGCGAATCCTGATAGCCATCTTTCAGCTTGGCCAACTGCTGCCACTGGTGCGGCGTCACAATCTTGCCCCAGGCCACGTCTTTCATCGGGAAGCCTTCGTAATACTGCAGCATAAAGGCATCCACCAGCGAGTTACCCACTTTCAGCGGGCCAGAAACGCCTGGCTCTTTCCCCGGCACCGCGCTCATTTTGTTCGGTTCCGTGGCCAGATTGCACTGCTTGTCAGTCTTGCAGGCAGGAGAGTCTTTGTAGTCGATGATCTGCTCGAGCTGTTTGTAGGAGGCGTCCAGCTTCAGCGATGCCAGCTCGGCATTCATGGCGCTCAGCGCCTGCTGGTTAAAGGTTTCGCTGTTGTCGGTGATAATCGGGTTGAAGGTAGGATCCATCTCCCCCATTTTCTCCTGATGATGCACGCTGATATCACAGCCAGGGAACGCGCCGTTGGTAAAGAACTGCGCGGTGGCTACGGTGCGTTGCAGGCTGTTGGCATACACGTAAACGCTGTCAGCGGCCGGGCAACCTTCCTGCGGCAAAATGCCCGCCTGCTTGAGCCACGCGTTGAAATAGTGGCCCATATACACTTCCAGCACGCCGCCCTTGGTGGTCAGCAAGCCACCTGGCGTATCCCACTGTGGCCAGGCTTTCGGCGTGGACTGGGCTAACACGCTGCCGTTGTTCGCCAACGGTGCGCGCAGGTTATGGCGGCTCATCACCAGCACCTGTTCAAGTTGATAACCGTCGTTCTCGGCAAAGGCGGTGCCGCTGAACAGCAAAGGCAGGCAAAATAATAACGTTTTTTTTCTCATCCGCAGAGGTTCCCTAAATATGATTTTACCCTATGGATTTCAAGTTGCAGCTAGGCGACAAGCTATCTCATCCCCAGGAGCTTACGTTTAGTAAGTGACTGGGGTGAGATAGTGCAGGTAACAACGCTGCAACTTGAAAGACGACGGGTATGTTTTGAGTGGGTTAACGTTGGATTTGTATAATGACGGCGTTCGACATGAAAGTGTGTGATGGGCGTCACGGAGGAAGGGACGGCTGACCAGATTGGTGACGAAGTGAAACGGGGACAACATACAGCAAAGCGGGCGCAGCATGCAGCGCCCCTACCTTTGTAAATCAGTTTCGGTTTGTAACGGCCATCCGTGGATGGCCGCCGATTAACTTAATACCACAGGCTAAGAATTGGCCAGCCGATCAACAGCAGCGCCGCGATATACACCACGCCGAGGATACCGCCAAGACGCCAGTAGTCTTTCGACTTCACATAGCCGCAGCCGTAGATGATTACCCCTGGGCCAGTGGCATACGGGGTCAATACCCCCATGATACCGATAGACAACACCAGCAGGATGGAAAGGTGCTCCATCGGCACGCCCGGCAAGCCTTTACCTACCGCCAGGATCATCGGCAGCATGGTCGCGGTGTGGGCCGACAGGCTGGCAAACAGATAGTGCGCGTAGTAGAACACCAGTACCAGCAGGACGACCGTCATCTTCGGTGAGAAACCGTCCAGATGGGTGCTCATGGTGGTGGCAAACCAGTCGATAAAGCCGGAACGGCTCAGGCCGCTGGCCATCACCACCAAGGTTGCCAGGTTAACCAGGGTATTCCAGGCGCTGGAGTATTTGGTGATGTCTTTCCAACTGACCACGTGCAGGGCAAGCATCAGCGATACCGCCAGCAAACACACCGTAGTCGCATCCACGATTTTACCGCCGAACACCCACAGGCACAGGCTAAGTAACACCAGGCCGATCAAGGTATATTCTTTGCGGGTCAGTTTCCCCATTTCCCCCAGTGCCGTATTGGCCCAACCAGCCACTTCATTGCTGTGGGTTACGCCTGGCTTATACAGGTAGTAGGAAATCAACGGTGCAACGATCAGCAGCAGCAGCCCAACCGGCAGGAAGGCCAGGAACCATTGCATCCAGGTGATATTGATTCCGGCAATCTTGTTGACGAACTCAATACCCAACACGTTAGGTGCCGCACCGGTCACAAACATGGAGGAGCTGATGCTGGTCCCCACCACCATCATCCACATCAGGTAACCACCAATGCGGCGTGAGGAAGGATCGTTAGGGAAGGAATCAAACAGCGGCGGCAGGTTCTTAACCACCGGGAATACGGTGCCACCGGTACGCGCGGTGTTGGACGGGGTAAACGGCGCCAACATGATATCGATGATCACCACCGCGTAGCCCAGCGTCAAGGTGCGTTTGCCCATGAACTTCACCAGGAACAGCGCGATGCGTCGCCCTAACCCGGTGGCCTCATAGCCCAGCGCGAAGATAAAGGCCCCAAACACCAGCCAGACGGTGGTACTGGAGAATCCGGCCAGCCCCCATTTAAGCGCCTCTTTACCGGCTTTAAAACTGGGATTGGCCAGCTCTTCGGCACCAAACAGCACCCAGTTGGAACTGAGCACGCTGACGGTCACGGCAATAAAGCTGATCGCCGTGGCCGGGATCGGCTCCAGGATCATACCGACGATCATCGCCACAAAGATGGCAAAGTAACGCCAGGCTTGCGGTGGCATGCCCTCCGGCGTGGGTATCATTAACAGGACGGCAAGCACCACCAACGGGGCGATCGCTTTCCAGATTTTCTCTTTGGTTTCGGACATGGACACTTCTCCTGAAGGCTTCGTTATTTTTTTAAGCCCCCGTCTGCGGCAACTGCGCCAACAGCCAGGTGACTATCAATAAATCGGCACTACCGCCGGGGCTGAGATTGCGGGCGATGCACGCAACGTCGAACTGCCGTATACGGGCAATTCCTTGTGCCGTCCCTGCCCCTCCCTGTGCCAATAACTGGCTGGCGTAGTGTTGTAACCAGCGCAGCCCTTTGATGCCGCCCCGCGAGGCGACGTTGGTATCATCGTTATGCGCCATCAGCCACAGCAGGCTGTCCAGCAGCGCGACCTGCTCGCCACACCCACTGGCGATCCTCTGGCGATACAGCGGCAATGAGCCGCCAATCACCCGCTGAAAGCCGGATTCGGCCTCACCACGGGCACCGCTCAGGCCAAACTCGGCAAATAACCGTTGTCCTGCCGTCTGGCCCGCGTTGTTGCGTTGCAGCTCTCGGCTAACCAACCCACGGCACATCTGGGCCACTTCATCACACAGGCTTTGGGCATCTATCTGCCGTTGTTGTTGCTGTAAGCGGCCAAGGGCGCAGCACAACAGCCCTAGCGAGAACACGCTGCCTTTATGGGTGTTGATGCCGCCAGTGGCGCGGAACATCTGTTCTTCGCAGGCCATGCCCAATGGGCGCAGGCGTGCAAGCTGCTGCTCGGCAGGCAAAACGGCGTCGGCCATACCCTGGCGGATAAAATAGGGTAGCCACCGGCCAATCGCCCTTGAGCTGCGATAGAAATGGCCAATATCCATGTCGCGATGCGCGCCGTTGTTGTGGCGATCGACCAACCCCGGTTTCGGCGTCAGGTTGACCTCCACCAACAGCGCCCGATAGGCGTCGCGGGCAAAGCGCTGGCTGTGCGAAAGATCTGTAACCGTCGGCTGCCAATCAGGCTGGGAGTGCATCATTGAGCATCCTTTCCATAGCATTGAGCAGTTGTTCGGTGCTGTGGCTCTGCTGGCGGGCGCAAATCTTGGCTGGCTGATTGCACAGCAGACAGTTGCGTTCAGGCAGACCAAGTTCGCGCCGCGACAAGATCTTTCCTTGCGGGGTCAGCACATCGATATCCCACAGGCGGCCAATCGGCTGCTGGATTTCCAGCTGAATGGCGGCCTCTTTCACCGCGTGGGCATCGGCTTGCAGCGCCAGATAGCCTTCGCAGCCGGTAGGCAGCGCCAGGGTCTTCTGCTGCAAACAAAGCCAGCCTTGCTGGCGATACATCTGCTGCAGAGCCTGCCTGCCCAGGTTGAACACGCGCCGCGTCATGGGGCTGTCTTTCACCGCCCCCGGCACCACCAGAGTGAGCACCACCAGCGTGGCGGTAGGATGGCGCGCCAGCCACGCCTGTTGCCGTGCCTGCCGGCATTCACGGCTGGAAAGCAGTTCGGGCAAACTTACGGCGCGGCTGGCGGCCAATTCGGGGGAGATGTAAGCCATGGCGTTACTCCGCGACCTGATGTACGACGTCAATCACCGAACCGTCGCGATAGCGCACCACGGCCACCACGTTGTCGGTAAAGGCGATCGGTTTCGGTTCGCCGGTCAATACCAGCGCACGCTCACGCAGCCATTCGATGGTGACCACCTGCAGGCCAGCATCGCGTAACCGCTGCGCCAGCTCTGGGCGGGCCGGGTTAACGGCAATACCGTGGTCGGTCACCAAAATGTCGATGCTGGAGCCCGGCGTAACGCAGGTGGTCACCTGCTCAACCAGCGTAGGAATGCGGCCACGCACCAGCGGCGCGACAATAATCGCCAACCGTGCCGCCGCTGCAGTATCACAGTGGCCACCGGAAGCACCACGGATCACCCCGTCGGAGCCGGTCAGCACGTTAACGTTAAAGCCGGTGTCAATTTCCAGCGCGCTCAGCACGACCACGTCCAGGCGGTCAACCGATGCGCCCTTGGAACTGAAGTTGGCGTACTGATTAGCGCTGATCTCGATATGATTTGGGTTGCGAGCCAATGACATGGCCGCCGCACGGTCAAAGCTCTGCACGTCCAGCAATTTGCCGATCAGGCCTTTCTCATGCAGATCCACCATGGTGGAGGTGATGCCGCCCAGTGCAAAACCGGCGCGGACACCACGAGCGCGCATCTTGTCTTCCAGGAAGCGTGTTACCGCCAACGAAGCGCCACCGGTGCCGGTCTGTAAGGAGAAGCCTTCGGTGAAGTAACCGGAATCAACGATCACCTCGGCAGCACGGCGGGCAATCAGCAGCTCACGCGGGTTGGAGGTCATACGCGTAGCATCGGCCCCGATCTTGTCCGCATCCCCTACGCGCTCCAGTTGCACGATCAGATCGACCTGATCCTGTGCCAGGCTGGCGGGATGATGCGGGTAAGGCACGATCGCTTCGGTCAGCAGCACCACGCTACGGGCAGCAGCGGCATCCACCTTGGCGTAACCAAGCGAACCGCAGCAGGCATCGCCGGTATAACCGTTGGCATTGCCGAACTCATCGCAGGTCGGCACCCCGAGGAAGGCAACGTCGATCTGCAATTCACCCGACTCGACCAGGTTGACCCGGCCACCGTGCGAGTGAACCTGCACTGGCTCTTTCAGCAGACCGCGCGAAATGGCGTCCGCCAACGGCCCACGTAAGCCGGAGGTATAAATGCGGCTCACCACCCCGTTGCGAATATGGCCGACCAGCGGCGCATGGCAATCGGTCAATGAACTCGAGGCCAGCGTCAGGTTGCGGAAGCCCATCTTCGCCAGCACATCCATCACCTGGTTGAGTGCCAGATCGCCGCCACGGAATGCGTGGTGGAAAGAGATGGTCATACCGTCCTGTAGACCGCTGCGGCGGATCGCCACTTCCAGCGACTCACAGCGTTTGATGTCGCGCGGTTTACGCGCCTGCAGGTTGGCCTTGGAGGCTTCCTGATAAAGCCGCATCTCGGCGTGATTGTTCAAGGTCATCAGGCGTTGTTGGCGTTTCATCATGCTTCCTCGCTGTGGTTCGGTTCTTCACGCACGCCGGAAAGCGCTGCGCGTTGCAGTACCAGACGGGCCCGCTCAATCACCGGGCTATCGACCATCTTGCCGTTCAGCGAAACCACGCCGCGCCCCTCTTTTTCTGCCGCTTCTGCCGCATCAACCACTCGCTGGGCATGGGCCACTTCTTTGGCGGTTGGTGCGTACAGGTTGTGCAGCAGTTCGATCTGGCGTGGGTTAATCAGGGATTTACCGTCAAAGCCCAGCTGTTTGATCAGCGCCGCTTCCTGTAGGAAACCCGCTTCGTTGTTGGCATCGGAATAGACGGTATCGAACGCCTGGATCCCGGCTGAGCGGGCGGCCTGCAACAGTGAACAACGGGCAAACAGCAGTTCAATGCCTTCCGGCGAGCGCTCGGTACGCAGATTGCGCACATAGTCTTCGGCACCCAGCGCAATCCCGATCAACCTTGGGGAAACCTGCGCAATCGCCACCGCGTTGGTGATGCCCTGTGCGGACTCGATCGCCGCCAGCAGGCCAGTGCTGCCGACCGGGCGACCACAGGCACGTTCAATGGCGGCGATTTCACGCTCCATATCCACCACGTCCTGCGCAGTGTCGGTTTTTGGCAGACGGACGATATCCGCTCCGCCACGCACCACCGCTTGCAGATCCGCCAGGCCATAGGCCGAATCCAGGGCGTTAACGCGCACAATGGTTTCTACTTCCTGATACAGCGGATGTTGCAGCGCGTGATACACCAGGCGACGGGCCGCGTCTTTCTCACGCAGGATCACCGAGTCTTCCAGATCGAACATCAACGCATCGGCCTGATAGATAAAGGCGTTGCTGACCATGGCGGCATTCGCCCCCGGCACGAATAGCATGCTGCGGCGCATGCGGTGTTTATTCAGCGTTTTCACGGCGTTCCTCCCAAGGCAGCGTGGCGGTTTCGCTGGCACGCATCAGCGCGGTTTCCAGCCGTGCACGCAGCACACAGTCCAGTGCGCCTTTATCGTCGACAATCACCTGCACCGGCGGCACGTCGTACTGCTGCAAAACCTGCAACAGGGTGTGGCGGATGGCATCGCCGAACTGTTTTTCCACGCTGCTGGCAATCAGCAGATCGTGTTCCGGGCCTTCTGCTGGCGCGATACGGACCATGACATCGCTGGATTCCAGCGTGCCGGCCATTGCTTCTCGGATTATTTTCATCATTCACCTGATTGTGCGGACTCAAATTCTTGCGGTACTGGCTTGGCCCGGCGCTGTGCCTGCAGATCCTGCAGGTAGTACAGCGTGTCTTTCGGCACCAAAGGCGCGGCGGCGTGGAAGTCTCCTGCGGCCAGCAACTTGCGCACCCAGGAGGCAGAGATCGCCGTGCCCTGGTACTGCAAGCGCTCAATTTCCACCAGATCGATCGGTGGGCTAGGCAGCGCCGGAGTTTCCAGCCAATAACGCATGTCGCGGTTGTATTTCGCCGTTACGGCGCAGAACGGTTCGTTGCCGACAAATCGATGCGTGATGCCCAACGCGGGGGCCAGATACTGGCGGAAGATTTTCAGATCGATTTCGGTGTAACAGTCATCGGCAACTCCCTGCTCTTTAATGAAGTAGCAAGGGAAAGTGGCACGGGAGATCACGTATTGTGACCCCTCATGCACCGTCAGATTGGTGATCCCCTCGGTGCCCTTCAGTACCAGATCGCGGCGATCGTCATACGGGAAGCGCGAGGTGTTTTCTTTCACCAGGAACAGATGCAGCCAGTCACAGCGGGCGGCGGCTTCCCGCACCAGATATTGATGGCCACGGGTAAAAGGGTTGGCATTCATCACGATGCTGCCAATGGTATCGCCCGGCTGGCGCTCGCGAGCCAGTTGCGCGGCGTAACGCTTCAGGCGGCACGGGCTGTTTTCCATTAGCACCACGATGCCGGGCACGCTGGCAATCGGGTAAAAGCCACACTGGCGAAATAGCGCCTCATTCTGCACTTTGGTATAGATAAACAGCTGGGTGTGATGGCGCTCATAGGCCAGATTCACCAGTTCGGTCGCCAATGATAACGCCAAGCCTTCACCGCGCATTTGCGGGCTGATGGCCACGCATTTGATAATATTTTCGGCGATACCTCCGCAGGCAACCAATTGCTCGCCCTGGGTCACGGTGATAAAAACTTCGACCGTGGTATCAATATTCAGATCGTTACTACGCAAAAAAGCATTAATTGCCGCTATATTTTTGTGATCCGATCTCTTCACCCGATTAAATACGGTATCGCCCAACATGTCAGTCTCTCTAAAATAACTTATCAATAACATTTGAAATACAAAATCCCATTAGGGTTAACATTAAGGTGTAATAAAAACCTTAAAAACCATCGAGTTGAAATGGTCTATAACGCGAACGGGGTATTTAATGGCGCCATGTTAAACACAAATAACGCCCTGATTATTGACCTATTTCACAATCTACCCGCAGTAAATAAGTTGTTTAATGGTTTTTATTTACTTAATTATTTTTATAGTTTTTATTAGCGACATAGTGTTTAATTAAATAACCATCTCGCTGAGATTTAATTAGCAGCATAATTAAGCAACGGGGAATTAACATGGAGTGGCTAAATATTCTGATTGTTGAGGATGAAACGCCGTTGGCAGAAATGCATGCGGAATTCATCAAGCAGAATGGCGGATGCCGGCAGATTTGGCTGGCGGGCACCCTGGCACAGGCACGCACGATGACCGAGCGTTTCAAACCCGATCTGATCCTGTTGGATAATTTCCTGCCGGATGGCCAGGGCATAGAACTGCTGCGCGAGCTGACGCTACAAGGCTACGGCGGTGGCATTGTGTTTATCACCGCCGCCAGCGATATGGACACCGTGGCCGAAGCGCTGCGCTATGGCGTGTTCGATTACCTGATCAAACCCCTGGCCTATGACCGGCTGGCGCAAACCCTGCAGCGCTTTAGCCAACGGCGCGAAGCGCTGAAAGACAAGGCGCGGGTCAACCAACGCCGCATTGATGAAATGTTCAACACCTACGCCCGCGGCGGCGATCAGACCGCGTTACCCACCGGCATTGATGAGCTGACGCTGATGAAGATCCGCGATTTGTTCGAAGATCCGCAGGTGCGTCATACGGCGGAAAGCGTGGCACAACAGATTGGGCTGAGCCGCACCACCGCCCGGCGTTATCTGGAGTTTTTCAGCGCCAACGATCAATTAGTTGCAGAGATTATTTACGGCAAAGTGGGCAGACCCCAGCGGATCTATCGTTCTGCAAGCAATGGCTAAATAGGAGCGCCCAACATACAGTGATGTAGTGGGCTGCTCCTGGAGGCTGTCGAACCTGTTTGGTGAACTTGCACTATCACTACAACGGTTTGTTCTGCCGTAAGAAACGCAATGCCGGGACTTTTGCACCTTTGACAAAGATAAACGCCAGCAGTAGCGACCCCCACAGTGCCATGGTGATATAGCTACTGACTCCCATGATATTTAGCCCGCTCTCCAGCATTTGCAACAGGAACAGCGCTAGCACAATGCCGAACACCTTACCAAATCCACCATCAGGATTTACCCCGCCTAATACCGTCGCCAGGATAGTGATAAGCAACAGTGATTCACCGTAGGAGGCTTTGGCCGAGTTGAGTTTCGACATCATCAGCAACGCCGCGACGGCGCACAGTAACGAGGAAATGACATAGACCCAAATCAGCGTGCGGCGGGTGTTAATCCCAGAGTAAAAGGTGGCTTTCTCGTTGGAGCCGGACAGGTATATCTGACGGCCCAGCGGGGTCTTGGCCAACATAAGCCAAAGCAGCAATGCCACCACGGCAAACAGGTAAAGCGGTACTGGAACCCCAAGAAAATAGCTGCGGTCCAATGCCAGTACATAGCTCGGAAAGTTAGAAATCGCCGAGCCTTTGGAGATCAGCACATTTATCCCTTTGAGCAAGGTCATGATGCCCAGTGTCGCCAGAATTGGGGACACCCGAACCACCGAGATAAGCACCCCATTGATGATCCCCACCACCAAGGCAACCGCCCCCCCCGCCAACAGCATCACTATCAATGAACTGAACGTTGGCTCAAGATGGGTACACACCCAGGCCATCACCAGCGCACTGGCGTTCGCAGTGGCAATGATGGATAAGTTGATGCCACCGGTCAGCATGGTGATCGCCATTGCCAACGTCAATATCCCCGCGACGGGGATTTGTGAGGCGATGGATTGGAAATTGGCCGCAGACCAGAATACCTGTGGGATCAGCACACTGAACACGCCCGCTACCAGTACCAGCAGTGCCACCAACCAGCGCTCGGTATGATCGCGTTGAGTTGTTTTCGACATGGTTATATCCCTACCTTATGACGTTGGCCCCAGGCAGTCACACTGATACTGATGACTATCACCAGACCGATCACCACGCTATGCCAGTAAGACGAAATACCCAGTAAATTCAAACCATTTTGCAATATTGCCAGCAAGATCACTCCGAGCAGAGTGCCGGTTAGGGTTCCCCGTCCACCGACAATACTGGTTCCGCCCAACACCACCGCCGCCAGCACGGTAAGTTCATAACCCAGCAACGAGTCCGGTGCCACCGTCAAGACGGTATAGGACTGCACCACACCGGCGATACCGGATAAAAACCCCATATAGCCATAAACAAACAGTTGCAGCTTTACAATGCTGAACCCCATACGGGATGCCGCTTCCTGATTACCGCCCAACGCATAAATTTGCCGGCCAATGCTGGTGCGTGTCATCACCAAAGCAGTGACAATAATCGTCGCCAGCAAGGTCAAAATGGGCAGCGAAAGGCCATAGTCATAACCGTCAGCGGCGGTGAAGGAGAACAGCATTGGCCCATGTTCGAACCATTCCGGATAGGTATACAGCCAGACACCCCGGCTGAGATACAGCAGCAATCCGTAGAAGATATTCAGCGTGGAAATGGTAATAATGATGGACGGCACCCGCAGGCGATTAACCAATAGCGCATTGATCAACCCCAGCAACAAGCCGATGCCTCCTGCCAATGCGAAAGCCACCGGGAAATTACCACCAAACTTCACAATGAATGTCACCATGACATATTGCGAAATAATGGTCATCGCCGGGAATGAAATGTCAATACCGCCAGAAATCAAAACGATAAAAAAACCACAAGCCAAAATGGTCAGCATGGCGTAGTTATTTATCAAATCATAAATATTGGCGAGCGTCAGAAATTCTGGGCTGGTGAAAGCAAGATAAGTCGAAATAATCAATATGGTAAAAGCCAACATAACTTCGTGGCGTTTCAGATGCTCTTTATTAAATAAACCTGTTTTGCCTACATCAGGCTTATTGAGTGCATGGGGATTAGCCATTGACTACCTCCGCAATGGCAGCTTCGCTGCAGTTACTCGGCAAGAACTCCTGCACCAGCCGCCCGGACAGCATAACCAGAATACGGTGGCTATTAAAGTAAGCTTCATCAATCTCATCACAAACCATTAATACCGCAATCCCCCGCGCCGCCAATGCATTGATAATATTATAAATGCCTGCCTTGTTGGCGATGTCGACCCCAACGGTCGGCGAGTCGAGGATCAGTATTTGCGGGTCGGTTGCCAGCCATTTGGCGATGGCAATACGCTGGGCATTTCCACCGGATAACGTATTGACCGGCAGGTCGCTATTACCGATTTTGATCGACAGATGTTTCACCATGTCTTCGACCAGTGTGTCGACTCGCTCGGCCCGCATCAGGTGAAAGGCATTTTTAAGCCGGTGTAATACCGTGGCACTGATATTGTCGCGGATTGATTGCTCCATAATCAGCCCGGTGCTCATTCGGTCTTCCGAGACATAGCCCACTCCGGCGGCAATGGCATCGCGGTTACTGGCGAACCGCATTGGCTTATCATTGATTCGAATGCTGCCCGACTCGGGTTTGGTTAAACCAAATAAACTGAGGCACAGCTCTGTGCGGCCAGACCCCAGCAAACCAACCAGCGCGACAATTTCGCCTGGATGCAAAGCCAGTGAGATATTCTGGTATTCGTTGCCGCGGGAAAGCGCTTCCACTGCCAGCACGACCGGGCGCGCTGCGCTGTAAGGCGGTAGTACCTGAAAATCAAATTTCATATCCGTCATCAGCCAGGCCAGCCGTTGATTATCCACTTCAGCAGCGGGGTAGGTTCCAACCCACTGGCCATCTTTCAGGACGGTAATACGGTCTGAAATCTCCAGCACTTCGCTCAACCGGTGGCTCACAAATACCACGCAGATATTGCGTGATTTCAGCTCATGCACCACCCGTTGCAAGCCGTTAACTTCTTGCCGTGTCAGCGACGCGGTTGGTTCATCCATCACAATGAGGCGGGCCTCTTGTGCCAGTGCACGGCAGATAGCGACTAATTGTTTCTGGGCGATGGATAAATTCTCAACCAATTCGTCCAGATTAAGGTGGGCATCAATGCTGTTAATAACGCGCTCGGCGGTCTCCCGCATCTGACGTTTATTCACCCACATCTGATGGTGATAATGGTTCATGGCGATATTCTCAGCCACGGTCAGATTCGGGAATAAGGATAAATCCTGATAAATAACCTGGATCCCCAGGCGGACAGACTCAATAGGGGTCAGGGTTGAATAGGTTTTGCCATCAATAATAATGGCGGCATCTCTATCGGGTTGGTAAACACCGGAGATAATCTTGATCAGTGTTGATTTGCCACAACCGTTCTGCCCAGCGAGGCAATGTACCTCACCCGGCAACAGGGTCATGGCCACCTTATTCAGCGCCTTGACGCCATAAAAGGTTTTACTGATATTTTCCAGGGTAATAAATGGCTGCATACATCCTCTTACTCCAGGCGGGCATTGTTTACAGAGCCGAGCAAGGGGCCCGGCTCTGCGGTAATGCGGGGGAATTAATACAGAGAATCCACGTTGTCTTTGGTGACTCGCAGCACATTGTGGAACTGAATCAGGTGTTTATCCTGATCAACCTCCGCTTTACCCACCCCTGGGATCTCCATGCCTGTTTCGATCTTCTCACCTTTAAGCACCTTGTCAGCAACGGCAGTCAGTGCATAACCGGCAGAACCTGGGTCATAAGTGACCCCCATGGCGATATCACCACTTTTAATCAGCGAGGCTGCCTGAGAGGGGATCATCATGCCGAATACGTGGACATTGTTTTTCGCCCGTTTCTCTTTCACTGCGCGACCTGCACCAATTGGGCCTTGTGAACCGAAGGCCACAATACCTTTCAGGTCGCTATGTGCTTTCATCAGATCCAGTGTGGTGCGGCGTGAGTCATCAATGCTCTCAGCGACAGGCATACGGCTGGTCACTTCAAACATGTCCGGATAATGCTCTTTCTGGTATTTAACAAATAAATCTGCCCACAGGTTATGTTGTGGCACAGTCAGGCTACCGACATAAATGACATACCCTCCTTTGCCGCCCATCGCTTTTGCCATTTCTTCCACGTTGTCGGCGGCAAATTTGGCGTTATCGATGATTTCAATATCCCAGTTAGCGCTAGGCTGCCCTGGTGATTCGTTGGTTAATACCACGATACCGGCGTCACGCGCTTTCTTGAATACGGGTTCCAGCACATCGGCATCGTTCGGCACGATACTGATGGCACTGACTTTCTTGGCGATCAAATCTTCAATAATTTTAACCTGTTGTGGGGCGTCGGTACTGGATGGGCCAACTTGGTAGGCTTTGATACCCAGGTCTTTACCGGCACGTTCCACACCTTCCCCCATGCGGTTGAACCAGGGCATTCCGGCGATTTTCGAAATATTGACGACTTCCACTTCTTGCGCCAATGCACCGCCCGAGCCCACCAGCATGCTGAACAGGCTGGCCGCCAATAACGTTTTCACACTCAATTTTTTCATCTAACACTCCCGGATCTAATGTAGGTTGAGGCATAACCGCCAAATAGCGAGATAACACATTGGTATTATTTATATTTTATTGTTAGTGACGATTTCCCGGGATGCCGATTTTACATCTGCACAACATTCCCGTAGAGGGACTCTACAGCCTCGATAGCGATTTCCCCCATATCTTTGAATGCTATTTATATGGACAAACTTGCAACCTTCCCGGTTTGCGACGGGGGTCATGCTCCTGAGGGGATAAACGAGGCGAAATGCGTAAAAATAACCGTCAGGAAGGCAATAACAGCGCTGGTTACAGGGATACTCTGGGTCGATGCGGCAGGCCATTTTAATGCCAATCTGTTAACTCCCTTCCATTTTGCAGCGCAACAGTTGCCAGCCAGTGTTTTCCTGCGCATGATGCGGAAAATCTCACACTTTGTTACAGGCCTATGATTAACGTTGCGCTGATAGACGACCACGTGGTGGTTCGTTCCGGGTTTGCCCAGTTACTGTCGTTGGAAGAGGATATCCGTATCGTCGGCCAGTTCGACTCGGCGGCACAGGCATGGCCACACTTGCTGCGCGATCCGATCGACGTGGCGGTGCTGGATATCGCCATGCCGAACGAAAGTGGCCTCAGCCTGCTCCAGCGTTTACGCCAACAGCGCCCCACCTTTCGCGCCATTATCCTCAGCATCTATGACACCAATGCCTTCGTGCAAAGCGCGATTGATGCCGGGGCAGGCGGTTATCTCACCAAACGCTGCGGCCCCCATGAATTGGTGCAGGCGGTGCGCGCCGTCAGCAGCGGCGGGCTTTACCTGTGCGCGGATGCCTTGCGCGCGCTGCGCCATACTCCGCAGCCACCGAAAGAATTGCAGGTACTCACCCCGCGCGAGAAAGAGATCTTCGATCTGCTGGTCAACGGCCTGAGTGTGAAAACCATCGCCCAACAGTTGACCTTAAGCCATAAGACCGTGCAGGTGCACCGCGCCAATATTCTCGGCAAACTGCATTGCGACACTACCGTGGAACTGGTGCATTTCGCGCTGCAACATCAACTGCTTGCAGGGAGTTAACCGGTGCCGCCAATGGTGCGCCGCCTGGCGCTTTCGCTGTTTCTGGCGCTGTTTTTCACCCTCAGTTGGCTGGCCCTGTGGACCATTAGCCTACACCTGAGCCATGACGGCCAACAGGCTGTGCTGTTGTTTCCCCAAGGGCTGCGGCTAGCGCTACTGATCCTGCTACCCCGGCGTTACTGGCTCACGCTGTTACTGGCGGAAGCCGCCACGCTGCTATGGCTGCATGACCAGCAATTGCTGAGCGACCGTTCGGTGCTGTTGCTGCCGTTGTTAAGCCTGCTACCGGCCTGGGGCACTCAGCGGCTGTGGTATCGCTATCACCTGTATTGGCAACGGCTGTCGCTATTGCTGGCGGCCATCGCTGCCAATGCGCTGCTGTGTGGGTTATTGGCGGGAGTCTGGCTGCCATCCAGTATCAGTCAAACCTTGCTGACCAGCTTTACCGGCGGCGTGCTGCTGGTGCCTTTCGTCTATCTGATTTATACCTACCTGCGCCAGCAACTGGTGACGTCGATGCCCGTTCCGCGCCCCTCAACACCACAATTACGCACCTCGCTACTGCTATGGTGTTCGCTGTTTCTCACCATGGGGATTTGCGTACAACTGGCGATCGCCCCGGAGATGGAGCGGCTGCTGCTGATCTTTATCTTTCTGCCCAACGTGTTTATGGCTTATCGCTTTGGCTGGCAAGGGGGCGTGCTGGCAGCGCTGTTTGGCAGCGTGATGATCACCCTCACCCGCCAGGCCGGTGGCGCGTTTCAGGATCTGCAAGAGTTGGAGCTATTCCTTTCTACCCAGGCGCTGTTGGGGATTGGGCTGGGGATTGCCATCAGTCGCCAGCAGCAATTGGCGCAAAAGCTACAGCGCTATCGCCAACAGTTGGAGCAAGAGTTGGCGGCCAAACGTCATCTGATGGAGCGGCTGGTGGGTACTGAAGAAGAGGTGCGCAAGGCCATAGCTCGCGAATTGCATGACGAGATCGGCCAGAATATTACCGCTATTCAGATCCAGGCAATGCTGGTGAACCGCAGCGCCACCGCCCCGGCCACCCGCCTGGCCGCAGAACAAATCGATTCGTTGTCGCAACGCATCCACCACACCACCCGCACCCTGCTACGGCAACTGCGCCCACCGGTGTTGGAAGAGATGGAGCTGGACAAGGCCCTGCATCACCTGGCCGACGAGTTTTCCTTTGCAGAACAGGGGATCAGCTTCCAGCTGGATTACCGCCTGCCAGCCACGCCAGATGATGAAACCCTGGTATTTACCCTCTACCGGGTGGCACAGGAGCTGCTCAATAACATCAGCAAACACGCCTGCGCCAGCCATGTGCATTTAAGCCTGACGCAAACCCACCAGACGATCACTCTGGAAGTGCGTGACGACGGCCAGGGCATGCCGTTGCAACCCACCAGCGGTTTTGGCCTGCGCGGTATTGAAGAGCGGGTGCGCGCATTGGGGGGGGATTGGCGGCTTCACCGGCGTAATGGCACGCGCATAATTGTTAACCTGCCCACAAAACTGAACAAAAACCCCGTCTGACTAGGACTAAGTCTTAGGTGCCTAAAACCTTGTCTCATCCAATCCTGTTTTCAGCACCCTACACTGCTCTCACTGTCTGGAGGACCCCATGGCATCGGCCACGTTAACCGCAGAGCAAATCAGCGCTCGCTACCGCTACTGGCGACCACGCCTGATGTTTTCGATGATCGTCGGCTACGGCGCATTTTATCTGACACGCAAGAGCGTCAGCTATGCGATGCCGGTGATGCAGCTCGAACTGGGGTTGGACAAAGGGGATATCGGCCTGCTGGGTACGTTGTTTTACCTGGCCTACGGCGGCTCGAAGTTTGTCTCCGGCATCGTCAGCGATCGCAGCCAGGCCCGCTGGTTTATGGGCGTCGGGCTGTTTATCACCGGTGTGCTGAACATCGTGTTCGCCTTTTGCCATTCGCTGACGGCGTTGCTGGTGGTCTGGACGTTAAACGGTTTCTTTCAGGGCTGGGGCTGGCCGCCCTGCGCCAAGATGCTCACCAGTTGGTATTCGCGCAACGAGCGTGGCTTCTGGTGGGGTACCTGGAATACGTCGATCAGCCTGGGCGGTGCGGCCGTGCCGTTGCTGTCTGGATATATGGCTTCGCACTACGGTTGGCAGGCTGCGCTGCTGCTGCCGGGAGCCATCGGGATGCTGATCGGGCTGTGGCTGTGCTGGCAACTGTGCGGCAAACCGCAGCAGCAAGGATTACCCAGCGTGGGCCACTGGCGGCGCGATCCGCTGGAGCTGTGGCAAGAGCAGCAAAGCCCGGCGATGCCGATGCGGCGGATGCTGTTTGACACCATTTTGCGCAATCCGACCATCTGGTTGCTGGGCGTGTCCTACATCCTGGTGTACCTGATACGCATTGCGCTGAACGATTGGGGCAACATCTGGCTGGCGGAGAGCCATGGCGTCAACCTGATGAAGGCCAACGCCACGTTGTCACTGTTTGAACTGGGTGGGCTGTTTGGCGCGCTGTTTGCCGGGTGGGGATCGGATCTGCTGTTTCGCGGCCTGCGAGCACCGATGATCCTACTGTTTTCCATCGGACTATTTGTGACGACAACCGCCCTGTGGCTGGCCCCGCTGCACCATTACGGGCTGCTTTCGGCCTGCTTTTTCGGCCTCGGCTTTTTTGTATTTGGGCCGCAGATGCTGATCGGGCTGGCCGCCACGGAACACTGCCACAAGGATGCGGCCGGTACCGTGACCGGGTTTCTTGGCCTGTTCGCCTACCTGGGGGCCGCGCTGGCCGGTTGGCCACTGGCGCAGGTGTTACAGCATTACGGCTGGTATGGGTTCTTTGCCCTGTTGGCGCTGGCGGCCACCTGCGTCGGCCTGCTGTTGATGCCGTTGCTGATGGCAGGACAGATAAGGCAATAGTGCAACGGGCGCAGCATGCGGCGCCCCTACGATGCCTATCCCACAGAGAGAGGACTGTACCTGACCACAACACCGGACTCGTTCCCTCTCCTTGGGGAGAGGGTTGAGGTGAGGGAGATAGCATTCGTTGCCGTTTCCTTATCACCAGAAAAGAAATTGGTTTGCTTTACCCTACAAAGACAACAACAAAAAAGGATGACTCTATGAAATTGACACCTCTCAACACCCTGCTGGCCACCACGCTGGCGCTGACTGCCCTGGCCGGAACCGTGCAGGCCAAAGGCCGTCTGGTGATCTATTGCAGCGCCACCAACGCCATGTGCGAAGAAGAAGCCAAAGTCTTCGGGGAAAAATACGACGTCAAGACCAGCTTTATCCGCAACGGCTCTGGCAGCACCCTGGCCAAGGTAGACGCGGAGAAGAAAAACCCACAGGCTGACGTCTGGTACGGCGGCACGCTGGATCCGCAATCGCAGGCCGGTGAAATGGACCTGTTGGAGCCTTACGCCTCGCCGAACCTGGAGCAAATCATGCCGCAGTTCCGCGATCCGGCCAAACGTAAAGGCAACTACTCCTCTGCGGTGTATATCGGCATTCTCGGTTTTGGCGTCAACACCGATCGTCTTAAAGAGAAAAACCTGCCTGAACCTAAGTGCTGGAAGGATTTGACCAACCCGATCTACAAAGGGGAGATCCAAATCGCCGATCCACAAAGCTCCGGCACGGCCTACACCGCACTGGCCACCTTTGCGCAGCTGTGGGGCGAAGAAGCCGCCTTTGATTACCTGAAGCAGCTGAACGGCAATATCTCGCAGTACACCAAGTCCGGCATTGCCCCGGCCCGCAACGCCGCGCGCGGTGAAACCACGATCGGCATTGGTTTCCTACACGACTATTCGCTGGAAAAAGAGAAAGGTGCACCTCTGACGCTGGTTTCCCCATGCGAAGGTTCTGGCTATGAAATCGGCGGCATCAGCATCCTGAAAAATGCCCGCAATATGGAAAACGCCAAGCTGTTCGTGGACTGGGCGTTGTCAAAAGAGGCTCAGGAGCTTTCCTGGAAGAAGGGTCAGTCTTACCAGATCCTGACCAACACCACGGCTGAGACTTCCCCTAACTCGCTGAAGCTGGATCAATTGAAACTGATCGATTACGACATGGATACCTACGGCGCTTCCGACATGCGTAAAAAGCTGATCACCAAATGGGTTAACGACGTGAAGATGGGCCACTGATCCCATCCCGCATCTATCGGGCGTAGGCTCTACGCCCGCTTCATTTTCGTTTATTCCGGGGAATATCATGTCTGAAACCATCACCTTGCGCACGGCGCAGGGGCGGGATCCCATTTTCTACTGGTTGCTGCTGGCGCTGGCAGGTTTCGCCCTACTGCCTTCCTACAGCCTGGACTACGGGCTGCTGGAGGCGACCAGCGAAGAGCTGCTGGCGGCCTACGGATGGTCACATGCAGGCTTGGCCATGCTGTGGTTTGCCGCCCCGATGCTGCTGGTTGTACGCCCGCAGATTGCCACTGGCCGCGAGCAACGCAACCGCCACCTGTTTGATGCCGGTTATGCCCTGGCCTGTGGGCTATTGGTATTTATCAGCGCCGCCGCGACCGGTACCGGGATGGGGTTCGCTACCTTACCGCTGCTGGTGGCAATGGGCGCAGTGATCACCATTGCGCTCTCAAGGCTGGAATGGCTGGGTGGCGATCGCTTCGTACTCGGCTCGCTGGTGGCGGTGATCGCCCTGATCGTGCTGTTTATCATTTATCCCAGCATCGCCATCTTTATCCCAATGTTCACCGATGAGGCCGGTGCCTTCGCCCCGTTGGCGTTTATGCAAACGCTCGGGCAGGCGCATATCCTGCAGGTGATCTGGAACTCCTTCCTGCTCTCCGTCGCCGTCGGGATTGGCTGTACCTTCTTTGGTATGGTGCTGGCGATTTATACCACGCGTATCGCCCGCCGTTCGGCGGTGATTGGCCGTATCTTTTCGATCCTGCCAATCGTCACGCCGCCGTTTGTGGTTGGTTTAGGCGTCACCCTGATGATGGGCCGCTCAGGCTACATCACCGAGCTGATGGTGACCTGGTTCGGCCTGACCAACACCAACTGGCTCTACGGTTTTACCGGGATCTGGTTGGCCCAGGTGCTGGCCTTTACGCCCATGTCATTCATGATCCTCGACGGGGCGATCAAGACCATCCATCCGTCGCTGGAAGAGGCGTCCTACACGTTGCGCGCCAACCGCTTCCAGACCTTTACCCAGGTGTTTATGCCGCTGCTGAAACCGGCATTGGCCAACTCGTTCCTGATCGTCATTGTTCAGTCGTTGGCGGACTTCAGTAACCCGTTGGTCCTCGGCGGCAATTTCGACGTATTGGCCACGCAGATCTACTTCTACATTACCGGTGCGCAGCTTGATTATCAGGCAGCCAGTACGCTGGGCGTGGTGCTGCTGATGTTCTCGTTACTGGTGTTCTGCGTGCAGTACATGTGGATCGGCAAGCGTTCCTACGTGACCATTTCCGGCAAATCCAACCACGGCGACGTTCAGCCGCTGCCGGTGACGCTGGTGTGGGGCGTCTCGTTGATGCTGTATGTCTGGATCGCCTTCAACATCCTGCTGTACGGCAGCATTTTCTACGGCAGCTTTACCGTTAACTGGGGCGTGGACTACACGCTGACGCTAGACAACTTCAGCAAACTGTTCGGCCAAGGCTTCAGCGACGGCGCATGGCCTTCCCTGATCGATACCTTGCTGTATGCCGGGATTGCCGCACCGATCACCGCCATCTTCGGCCTGCTGATTGCCTACATCGTGGTACGCCAGCAGTTCCAGGGTAAAAAAGTGATCGAGTTCAGCACCATGCTGTGCTTCGCGGTGCCAGGAACCGTCGCCGGTGTTTCCTACATTCTGGCGTTTAACAGTGCACCGGTTTACCTGACCGGGACGGCAGCCATCGTGATCATTTCAATGGTGATGCGCAACGTGCCAGTGGGGATCCGTGCGGGTATCGCTGGTTTGGGGCAGTTGGACAAGTCACTGGATGAGGCCTCCCTCAGCCTGCGTGCCGGTTCGCTACGCACCATCGTGTATATCCTGCTGCCCTTGCTACGCCCGGCGATCCTCTCGGCGTTGGTCTACAGCTTTGTCCGTGCCATGACCACCGTGAGCGCCATTGTTTTCCTGGTGACGCCAGATACGCGCGTCGCGACGTCCTACATCCTTAACCGGGTCGAGGACGGCGAGTATGGCGTGGCCATCGCCTACGGATCGATCCTGATCGTAGTGATGCTGGCGATTATTTTCCTGTTTGATGCCCTGGTTGGCGAAGCGCGGGTCGCGCGTTCCAAAGCCCGGAATGCGGCCTGATACCCGGCGGAGAAGGATGAACAACATGTCTGACATTCAAGATAAAAAGCACTTTGTTGAACTGAAAAACGTCGCCAAGCGGTTTGGCAACAACACCGTGATTGAAAACCTGAGCCTGGCGATCCCCCGTGGGGATATGGTGACGCTGCTTGGCCCTTCCGGCTGCGGTAAAACCACGGTCCTGCGCCTGGTCGCCGGGCTGGAGAAACCCAGTGGCGGGCAGATCTTCATCGACGGCGAGGACGTGACCGATCGCTCCATTCAGCAGCGGGACATCTGTATGGTGTTTCAGTCCTACGCGCTGTTCCCCCATATGTCGCTGGGGGATAACATCGGCTATGGCCTGAAAATGCTGGGAAGGCCCAAGGCGGAGATCCGCGATCGGGTCCGTGAAGCCCTGATGCTGGTCGATCTGGAAGGTTTTGAAGAGCGCTATGTCGATCAGATCTCTGGCGGCCAGCAGCAACGCGTCGCCCTGGCACGTGCGCTGATCCTCAAGCCCAAGGTGCTGCTGTTCGATGAACCGCTGAGCAACCTGGATGCCAACCTGCGCCGCAGCATGCGTGAGAAAATCCGCGAGTTGCAGCAGCAGTTCAACATCACCTCACTCTACGTCACCCACGATCAGAGCGAAGCCTTTGCGGTTTCCGACACCGTGCTGGTGATGAACAAAGGGGAAATCATGCAGATTGGCGCACCGCAAACGCTGTACCGTTACCCGGCCTCGCGCTTTATGGCCGGATTTATGGGGGATGCCAACATCTTCCCGGCCAAGGTGACCAGCAGCGGCGTAGAGATCTTTGGCTACCCGGTACCGCGCCCACAAGGCTTTGCCCCTGGTTTGCAGCAATGTACCGTAGGCGTGCGCCCGGAAGCGATTACCCTCAGCCAACATGGGGAACCTAGCCAGCGTTGCACCATCAGTAAGGTGGCTTACATGGGGCCACAGTATGAAGTGCTGGTGAACTGGCACGATCAGTCGCTGCTGCTGCAGGTAAACGCTACGCAGTTGCAACCCGAGCCGGGCGACAGCTATTTCCTGCAAATCCATCCGTTCGGCATGTTCGTACTCGCCGACGAGTAAGCCTGAATTAAACCCCGCTCGAGGTTCCGGGCGGGGTATTTTTTGTTGTCCATTCCCTGTCCAATCACGGTTAATCCGCTGCTGGTACTCGAAGATAATCCGGCCGACTGCCATTGCCGCAGCTTTAGCGTTGATGCCGAGTGGTCGGCTGAGTTTGAAACGGGTATCCAGGGGATAAATCTGCCAAAAGCTCAACGGGTTGCGCATTCTGTAAGCAAACAAACGCAGAATGCGTAATCCCCTTTGACATCCCCCCAGCACCCCGTTATGATTCCGCTCGTTCACACGATTCCTCTGTAGTTCAGTCGGTAGAACGGCGGACTGTTAATCCGTATGTCACTGGTTCGAGTCCAGTCAGAGGAGCCATATTTAGCGCCATGGAAAGCGGCTGTCGTCCATGGTGTATCAAAAAATCTTCTTTTCGCAAATCGAATTCCCCTGTTCCATATAGTCATATCATCAAAATACCCCCATGCCATATCGCTCCCTGTTCCATAAGTATTTTCTTCACATAGTGATCGCTATGTTCGGCATCCATTGATGGTGACAAGCAGTGATAATTACCCGCACCGGGAAAAGCGCCATCCGCTCCTCACGGTGCAAGTTCACATCCCCCCGTTAAACAAATAGCGGCTGGTTTTCACGTAAATGGCGGACCGTCGATTCCAACAAGGTCAGCGCAATCTTATCCACGTGGCGCTGTTGCCAAGGTTCCAACTCCGTACCTTTCACCCACTGATTAAACGCGCCAAGAGCCGGCCCTGTCTGCACCTGATAATTCACCAGATCATCGGGGGAGTTGCTGAATGAAAGCTGCGTGGAATACATAAAATACCAGCGGAAAACGCGTGCCATACGCACTTTGGGATTTGCCTGCGCCTGAGCAATATCCTTGTCCCGCCCCGCAGCCTTAAGATACCGCAAGCACTCTTCCCATATTTCTGCAAAGGGGCGTTTGAACACCGAGCGTTCCAGCTTGCTTCTTTCCGCCTCGGGGATCGCCTCAAGGCTGTCGTAATGGGTATACAGTGCATAAAGCCGGTTCGCGCGCATGGGGAACAAAACCTTCTTTTTCAAAACCTGCACACGCGAACCAAATTCAAACATATCTCCCGCCGGGGCGTAGGCCATATCGTGAATGCTGACATCTTGCAACAATGCCTTGACGATTTCCGTTGCCCCTGACTCTACAGTGCACTGGTTAACCGAACCGGTAAGAATAAAGTCGGCCCCCATCGCAAACGCGGCAGCGGCAGCCTCCGGCGTCCCGATACCTCCGCCTAAACCAATACATAAGGGTTCCCGATACTGATAACGTTCGGCGAGCCTCTGGCGCAATTGCAGCATCGTAGGCAGCAAAATCGTAGGAATGCCGCCATCCGTATGCCCCCCCGAATCCGCTTCCACGCAGATATCCTGGCTCACCGGCACTTCCCGCGCCATTTCGGCCTGTTCAGCGCTGATCGCCCCTTCGGCCAATAAATTGTTGATCAGATGCGTCGGCACCGGGCTTAAAAACACCTCTGCCACTTCAAGGCGCGATACCTTACCCATGATATGGTGGTCACAGCGAATTTTTCCCTCACTGTCCCGGCGCAGCCCCCGGATACGAAACAGCGCGAGGGGAAGCGTCATTTGCATAAAAGCGGCAGCTTCTATATAACGCACACCGTATTTTAAAAACAGCTCAACCCAGGCCCTTTCCTGCAAGGGATCGTCGTGATTGGCCAACAGGTTGATCCCCCAGGGTTGCCCATCCTTAAGCTGATTCTGTATCTGCTGAATGGCGCTTTCAATCTCGGGCAAATCTAGCCCACCGGCACCGAAATAACCGATCATCCCGGCCTGCCCCATCCGCACCACCAGCGCCACCGACGACGTTGCCCGGAACATCGCCCCGGCAACGTAAGCGTATTTCAGGCCGTAGCGTTGCCTGAACACTGCACTGCCTAGCTGATGCGCCGGTTCTGGCTGGCTGGGCTCCGCCGTCGCAGTATGCCAGGGTTCACCCAATGCCCTCTCTTGGGCGAACAGGGCAGGTGGTGGTTCAATAATAGCCGTTTCCGTACGGCGGATTTCGTCCACCATTTTGCTCAACACGCGCCCCCCCATACGCTTCGGATCGGCCCCCATTTCAACATAATCAACTTCGCCCATCCCCATTAGGTAACGAATACTCTCTGTCCAGCGCACCGTACTGGCGATTTGCTGTGCCAATAAGGAAGCCACTTCGCCGGGCTGATAAGGCCGTGCGGTCACGTTCGCTATCACCGGCAACCTGGGATCTTTTAAGGCGAATTCCCGCAGGAACAGAGTGAACTCCTGTTGGGCTTTTTGCATATGGCGCGAGTGGAATGCGGCGCTGACATTGAGCCTGACACAGTTCACGCCGCGCGCCTGTAAGAGGTGTTCCGCGCGCGTAAGCGTCACCACATCACCGGCAATAACCGACTGGTTCGGCGAGTTCTGGTTGGCGATATCAATCCCCTCCACCCCCTGTTCACGCAAAAAATCCTCTAATGCTTCAACGCGCATCCCCAGTACGGCAGCCATTCCACCACCGGATGCCTCACTCATTAATTGGCCGCGTTTTTGCACCAGGCGTAATCCGGTGGCGAAATCAAAGGCATCGCCAGCCAGCAATGCTGAATATTCACCGAGGCTGTGCCCGGCTACCGCATCCGCATGGTGGCCACCCTCCTGCCAACGATAAAAATTCAGCGCATTCACTACATACAGGGCTGGCTGAGTAAAATGCGTCAGGCCCAGTTGTTGCTGAGGGTCATTCAGGCATAAGTCGCGTATTGAATAGCCGAGAATACTTGAAGCTTCATCAACCAACGCCGGGTAAGCCGCCCATAAATCTTGTCCCATCCCTTTGTATTGAGATCCCTGACCGGGAAAAAGCAGTACTTGCATGGTCATTTATTCCTTTAATCGGGGTGATCACACCGTCTTCGCCAACAACATATTGAATGACCGCTCATCCTGTCTCAGCGGGCTGAGCAGTATATGGGCAGCAGATTTACGGGCCTCGGGCAGCATATATCTCAGCAACGTAGCCGCCGTTCCCGAGGGGCCAACATCGATATACCGGTACTTCTCCCTGCCTTCCAGGCTCTGTACGGCTTCGCGCATACAAATCGGCCCACGGGCAATATTCCACATGATTGGTGGTGAAACATCGCCGCTCTCCGGTACCGCCAGGCACAAACTGGCCGGCAGTGTAGCGCGGCGAAACGCCACACCAGCGAAGGCGCCAAGCACCGCTTGGTGCGCCGATTCAATCCAGCGGGAATGGTAAGCACGAGACACCGGCATACGCTGGAAAAGCGCATTGCGCGCCATAAGCCGAGCCTCAACCAGTGCCAGGGCGCTACGCGGGAGCGATAACACAAAATGCGACTCGCCATTGACTGCCGCAATCTCAGCGTTGTGCCGCAGCACCTCCTCATCCAGCCAAAGACTCATGGGAGCTAATACCGCCAGCATGATGCCGGCGCTACAACAGTGTTCCATCGCCTGTGCCTGGCGAAACAACGCTGTCATCATCGCCTCTTCATCAGCAACGCCGCTGGCGCAAAGCGCGGCAAACGCCCCCATGCTCAAGCTCAGCACGCCGTCCGGCCGGCAGTCGTAATGTATCAGGGTCTCCGTCATGGCCCGTTCCAGCATGAAAATTGTCAGGCTGGAAAGCAGCGTGTCCTCAAAGGGGGTGCTTTTCGAATTCTCGTTGGCATAAAGCGCCGCAAGCGGCGAAAACCCGCACAAATCGGCGGCCATGCAATCAAGTGCATCCATCCGCTGGCGAAACACAGGGTTGGTCGCATAAAGCCCCGCTCCCATGTGGTAATACTGCGAACCCTGCCCCGAATACATAAAAATGGTTTTAACCGGTTGATTATCCGCCAACATTCATCTCCCTCCCTGTGCAGTCGGCCACGCCGCCTGAACGTTGTTCCACCGGCGTTTCACGTCGCCAGACCAAGCGTCCGTGCGACACCGCAGCGTCTTGCGCTTTTAGCACCAGATGATTGCCGTCAAACTCGAGCCAGCGCACCCGCTTTTCCCCTTCCAAATCCGGGTAAGAGGCGACATCGATATAGTGCGTAACCTGATCACCCTCGCGCGTATAACGCCCGGAATAGCTCATTCCCTGTATCGAGGCCCGCATATAGCGCAGCAGCCCCCGGAATTTAGCAAACACCGATACCTCACGGGTGTAAAACAGATCCGATAGAAACCCGATACGCTTTCTGCCCGATGTCATCAGTATGACGGACATATATCCGCTCTCGCTGTACACCAGTCGCCCGGAGGGGCACTCACCAAAGGGGTAAACGCGTTTCCCGTTTACCCGGTATTCCACAGACTCCAGCCGCCAGCACCCTACCAACTCCCTCATCATGCCTCCTTATCGCGCCGCTCTGATCGCAACCAGACCCGACGCACGCGGGTTCCGACGTGTAGCACGCCCCATTCAATTTCAGCGCCCTTGATCCACCAATTGGCCAACCGGCAGAGATCGCCATCAGCGGCGTAACGCTGCAATATCATTCGCTTCGCCTCGTCATCCAACAAACCGTCAAACACGCTGCCGCCCGGTTCAACCACACCGGACATCACTCCATCATGCGTCGCCACGGGATCATCCAGGAAACGGCGCAGAGTCTGGGCAAGCGCCGCCTGGTTGTCCGTTGTCACAGCCCAGCGATAACTGCCAGCCACGCGGCCGGTTTGCAGAGTGTATGCCACGTCCGCCAGGCGCAAATTGCGGTGCGTGGTGATAAAGCGTAACAACCGGCGCAACTCCGCCAGCAGTCCTTCCTCATCATCAGCAGCAAGCACCATAAGCTGAGTGGCCTGCTCCTCTGGCTCGGCTTCATCCTGTGGAGGTGCGACGCCCTCAATAATCGCGCCAGCATAAAAACCGCCGTATCCCTGCGAATTGATCATGGCGCGCAGCGGCACTTTTTCGCCCTCCTGAACATCAACACCCGGCATCTCCCACGGCGTCAGTTCCAGCGGCGTCCAGAACGGGGACTGCGGCAGATCCAGCGCCTTATCAAACGTGCTTCCCCGGTAAAAACCGGGCGCTAATTGGCCGTGTTGTAATTGCAAAACCACCTTAGCCAATTGAGAAATACCCGAAGCCGCACCGGCGTGCCCAATATTGGATTGCACCGAACCCAGAGCGCAGAATTGGCGATCTGCGGTATAGGAATCAAAAGCCCGGCTCATTGCTGCAAACTCCAACGCATCTCCCGCAGGCAGCCCAGCAGCCGCAGCATCAACGTAGCCGATAGTGCGCGGATCAATGGAAGAGCGACGGAAATTTTCGCGCATCAGTTCCGCCAGCTTGTTCACCGGATTTCCGTGTTCCCCTAGCGGTTCGACAAAGCCCGTCACTGTCGAACGGATCAGTGCTATCACGTTATCGCCATCCCGCTGAGCGGCAGATAACGGTTTCAGCACAACCGCTCCCGCCCCATCGGCGAATAGCATGCCGTCGCGCGTTTCGGAGAAACTACGGCTGTCCATCCGCGTTCCCATCAGATTGAAACGACACAATAACCGCCATGCCTGCTCATCAAACCAGGAAACACCTCCGGCGATGGCGACCCCACACTCGCCCCGCGCCAAACTCAAACACGCGGTATGCACAGCGGCCAGAGAAGAGGCGCTGTGCGCGTTTACCGACAGACTTGGGCCGGTAAAACCAAACAGGTTTGAAACAATGCAGGATGTTGCCGCCACGGCGGTCGGAGAGCGTAGCGTTTGCCGATCTCCGACATCGCTGACTTCACCAACATACACACCAACCGGTAATCCACTGCGCTGCGCCAGCGCTGCCGCATCATACCCAGCAGACTCAATCGCATTCTGTACGGCTTCGACAAACAGCGCCTGAGCGGGCGCAAGCCGCTGAGCGTCCTTGCCGGTGGGCGACATAACTAGCTCATCCTCCCGGACAAATCCCCCCCATTTGCTGTAGCTCAGCCCCTGCGCTATCGCCTCCTCACGGTTCGGGGTATAGAAACCTTCCAACGACCAGCGTTCCGGTGGCACTTCTTCGATGCAATCCTCGCCCGTTTGCAACTTTTGCCACAGCGCCCCGATATCCGGTGAACGTGCGAAGTGGGCGCTGATGCCAATAATCGCCACCGGTTCATCATTGACGGTGGGTTTCGCTTCAGCACCCATACTGGCGTTGCCGGCATTGGTCGGCGATACAACCCGTACGCTGGCTGGCTGCTCCTGAATACTACCGCTTGCCTTTGCCAGATAAGCCGCCAGCGCGCTAAGCGTTGGTGTTTCAAAGAACACGGCCGGCGTCAGCGTTAAGCCAAAACGCGCACTCAGCTTTTCGCTGAACGACATCAGGATCAGCGAATTCACACCAAACTCAGCGAGTGGAGCATCAAAATCCAGGCTCTCAACCGGCAGCATCAGTTGCTCAGCCACCATCGCCGCCAACTCCAGGCCGATCTGCCGGACTTGCCCATCGTCTTGCGCTTCTGGGTAGTCCAGTGCAATATCGTTTTGCTTCAGCGCCTCATCCTTCCTGAAAGCCAGCACAATCTGCTGCCCCCAAGAGTGGATTGCCGCCGCGGGGAACTCCACCGAACGCCATCCCCCCTCCTGCAGTATCTGTTGCCAGGTAGACGGCGTCAGGGCAGGCGTTCCCGGTAAACGCAGTGCCTCGTCTTCAAATAGCCACCAACCGTCAAGCAACGCAAAGCTCAGGTGCGTAAACATGTTGGCACTGGCGATTTCATTCAACAGCAGCAAACCGTTAGGTTTCAGCAAGCTCCGGCTGTTATGCAGAGAAACCCGCACATCTCTGGTGGCATGCAACACGTTGGCGGCAATGACGATATCGTAGCTTTCGACCGCGATCCCCTGCTCCTCAGGTGCGTTTTCGATATTCAGCTTCCGCGTACGCAGATACGGCGCCTGCGCGAGATAGTTTTTCTGACCATAGTGGAGGAAAAAATCGGAGATATCAGTGTAGGTATACTCCTCGATATTCCCGGCCCAAGGGGCTAGCTGGTCAAAAATCAGCCCACTGGTGCCGCCGGTACCGGCGCCAATCTCAAGGATACGTAATCTGACCTGCGGCGCCTGCGCCACACGAGCCTGCACATAGGTGGCAAACCGCTCCGCCAGCACGCCATTGAAGCGATCGGCTACCGGATTATTGCGGTAAACATTTTCCAGCAGCGCCATTTGCTCTTTGGCAAACAGCACCTCGGTAGTCTGCTTCTCACCACGCAAAATCGCCGCGAGGGACAACAATAAAGGCTCCATCAACTTCACCTGCGCGGTTAACACCGGGATCGCTGCCAGCGCCTCCCGAGCCGCCGCCCACTCTCCCCATTGGGTTTGCCAGTCCGGCGGGGCGACGCTGAGATCGATACCCCGCTCCTGCAACATCGCCAGCGTAGCCTGATACCAACGTCGGAAAGCAGGCGTGACTTTTGTCTCATCCGCCAGCCACCCCAGGCTGCCAATCTGTGCCCAGGCCAGCAGCGTGAGATGGCGTTCAAAGACGATCACTTTGTCTGCACCGTCAATCGGCGTCTGTTCCTGTTCCGGCGCCGGCATCAGCGTCACCCGCGGCGCAATAGCAGGCGGCGTAGTATTGGCTGCCGCAACTGCACCCAGAGCCGCCGGGAGACGTATCGCGGGCAATTCGCTCTGCGCACCGTCCGACAGCTGCGCCTTGACCCAGTATCGATCACGGGCAAACGGGTAGCTCGGCAAATGAAGCCGACGCGGCGGTTGTGAGCCAAACATTGTCGGCCACGGCAGCACGTACCCCTGGCAATACATATCCCCCAGAGTCAGCAGCGCCTCGCGCAGGCTTACCGCCTCTCGCGGCACGTTGATCCCGGCCAACAGCGTTTCTCCGTAAGTCTGCAACGTTTTCTGCGGACGGAAATCACGCCGGGTATGACCCTGGAGCAAATTCGCGGGCGCTTCCCCCTGTAATGTCAGCTCCAGCACAGAGGCTGCCTCATCGCCATCCTGCACTACCAGAGCACAGCGGTGGGTAAAATGATGGCGGCCATTAAGCAAGGTGTGGCTCATCGCCTGCAATTCGCTGGCCTGCCATGTTTTCGTCTGCAACAGCGCGCTCAATTGCCCTAGCGATTGCCGCAATGCCTCTGCCGTTTTGGCCGACAACACCAGCAGATGGTACGGCAACGGTGGCGTAACCGGCGTGGCCGACGTGGCAACGAGCTCCGCGCCCTGCACCACCACATGCGCGTTGGTGCCGCTCATACCGAAAGCGCTGACCGCCCCCTGCCTCACCGAGGCCGCCTTGATCGGCCACGAGCGCGCCTGCTTGTTGACGTAAAACGGACTGTTTTGCCACTCGATATATTGGCTTTCCTGTTCACAGTTAAGGCTGGCCGGAATAGTTTCATGGCGCAGCGCCTGGACCAGCGCCACCAGACTGACCAGTCCGGATGCTGCCAGCGCATGGCCCAGGTTCGGTTTGCTCGACGTCAGCGCGCAGAACCCCCGACGCGCAGAGTAAGGTTTGAATGCCTCATTCAACGCGTTGATTTCTATCGGATCACCCAGCGGCGTCCCGGTGCCATGCGTTACGATATAGTCAAAGCGGTCCGGCGCTATCCGATAGCGCTGGTAAATACTCTGTAGCAGCCGGGTCTGCGCCGTGCCGCTCGGCGCGGTGATCCCCTGCGTTTTTCCGTCATAGTTAATGCCGCTGCCGGCAATCACCGCATGGATCGGATCACCGTCCATCCGGGCCTGCGACAGGCGTTTGAGCACCAGTGCCACGCAGGCCTCGCCGGGCACCATGCCGTTGGCGCGCTGGTCGAAGGCATAGCAGATCCCATCAGGCGATGACATACCAGACATCGCCATCAGGCCAATCGCCATCGGCGTCGCCATCATGCTGACGCCAGCTGCGATCGCCGTGTCGCATTCCTGAGTGCGCAGGCTCTGGCAGGCCTGATGTAAAGCCACCAGGCCGGAAGAGCAGGCGGTATTGATCGCCATCGTTGGGCCATGCAGATCCAGCATGTAGGCCAGGCGTGAGGCAAGCACCCCGTTATGGCCAGCGGTCAGTGCGCCGACATCCGGCATCTCGCTGAACAACTGGGCATAATCGCCCTGCTCAACGCCGACGAACATACCGATATGATGCTGTTGCAATTGTTCGGGGCCGTAACCGGCATCCTCCAACGCCCGCCAAGCCTCCTGCAATAGCAGCCTTTGGCGTGGGTCCATGATTGCAGCTTCACGCGGCGAGATCTCAAAAAATAGTGGGTCAAACTCGTCAACGCCGGGCATCGAGCCCATCCGGTATTTCGCCGCTTCATCCCATCGCCCGTCCGCAGGCAGGCGCTCCGGCGGATAAGGCTGCACTACACAGCGCCCCTGCGCCAGAATGTCCCACAACGCCTCGGCATCGCGCGCCTGCGGAAAACGGCCGCTGATGCCGATAATGGCGATCGGATCGTCCATGGCAGCAGGTACGGATGATGATGTTTGCGCGCTCGGCACCTCTGCTTCGCTCAAGGTAGAAGCGGCGGACTCTCCAGCAAGCTGACCAGGTGCCTGATAAAACTCCGCCATCAACGGCTGGTATTCCTCCTCCAGGTAATCGGCCAGCCGACCCAGAGTGGGATAGTTGAAAAACACCGACGGCGACAGGGAAAACCCGTAATACTCATTCACCTTTTGGGTTATCTCCACCAGCCGAATTGAGTCAAACCCGTACTCCGCCAAATTGGCGTTCGGATCCAGTTCCTCACGCCGGATACCCAGCAGCAGGTGCACCTGCTGCTGCAAATCCCAGGCAATACATGCATTGAGACTCAGGCCCGCCATTTCCGGGTGATAACCCCGGCCGGCGTTTTGCCCCGGCTGAACGTCGGTAACGTCCGCACGCGGCTCTTGCACCGCCTGGCGCGTTAACGACTGCTGTAACAAGTGGGCCATACGTGGCGCATCACCTAACGTAATCAGCGGTTGCGTTTGATTATCCATTCGCAGCATCTGCTCCAGCAGGCGCATACCGTCCCCCGTCTCCAGCGCCCCCTGTCCGCTGGCCACCAGGTATTGCTCGATCAAGTCAGCATTTTTCTCATTCATGCCGCCTTCATGCCAGAGCGGCCAACCAAGGGTGATAATGCGTTTTTGCGGCTGCGCCTGTTGGCATAACCGCGCCCAAGCCATCATAAAACGGTTCGCCGCAGCGTAAGCACCGCTGCCGAAATCGCCGATAGAGGCCGACAACGAGCCGAAATAACAAGCCAGGTGCAGAGGCTCATCACACAAAATCTCATTGAGGATCTCAACGCCGACGGTTTTTGTTGCCAGAATTTGCCTGAATTGCTCGTCCGTGGTGGTCAGTAAGTCGGCCTGTTCCGACAAACCCGCCACGTGAATGACACCGTCAACCTGACCAAAACGTGCCTTCACTTGGTGATACGCTGCCGCCATCGCTGCCCGGTCGGTGACATCGGCCTGAACATACAGCGCAGAAGCGTTATTGGCTGATAACTGGGTAATCAATTGTTGCCTGGCAGCATCAGGTGCGCTTCGTCCACTCAACACCAGATTGACCCGATAGTGCGTCGCCAGATAATGCGCGGTTTGCGCACCAATGCCGCTCCATCCCCCGGTGATCCAGTAGGTCCCGCCATTACGGAACGGTGGTTCCTCCACCTCTGGCACCCTGGGCGTTATCGGAGCCACCTCACAGATATGGCGGATACCGTCCAGATACATCACATCCCGCAGGCTATCCTCGGCGAGTTCACCCCACAGACGTTCAAGCCAGATAGCAAGCCCGCTTCGCTGCTGTGCCCGTTCACCGACGCTGACGGCAACCATTGCCGGAAAACTGAATTTCAGCGAGCGGACCAGCCCGATACGGGCCTCAAGATAAGCCTGTGCCACATCGGTGGCGCCATGTCCCGCCCAGAGTAAGCGTCGGCACGGGATAGCACTCAGATTCAACGCCTTGAGCAACTGGAACATGCCGGAGAGATCGTCTTTGCCCTCGTCGGTCAGGGAGCAAAGATCCAAAAGTACATCAATGTCCGCCCCCCGTTCGGCAACGCGCCGCAACGCATTCAGGTAACCATCCACCGAACCGGAGCCCGCGTAGTAGACGTCGCCGCCTTCCGGTACATTGCCGGCGCTGCCGTTGAGGATAAACGAAACGCCGATCTCCGCAGCCACACCCGCAAAAAATTGCCTTATCTCGGCAAGTGACACGTCATCACCCGGCAGGCAGAGAATGTGCCGGATAGCGGGCGAAACGACACTTTCAAGTGGCTGTACCTGCCATTCCTCAGTAAAAAAAACGGGGTCATAGCGCGGCACGGATAATCGGCTGACCGCGATTTCCTCCGTGCCCAAGGCAATTTCCGCACTTCCGGCTGCCACCGGCGCGACCGATACACCTGGCACCCAGCAGCGCTCTCTGGCAAACGGATAAACCGGCAGGCTCAGTCGTTGCGGCTTATGTTCCGGCCATAGCCACAACCAGTCGATCTCCGCTCCCAACGCCCACTGGCGCGCCAGCGTCTGCAGATCTTCCGCCGCTATCCAGCGGCGAATCGTCTCATCACGCTCATGTTTGTCGGCAAATGCGATAAGCTCGTCAGGATCATGTTCCGTTTGCGGGGCGCCCACTGCCACGCGAAGCTGTTCCACCAGCCCGGCCAGTGAATCCACCACCAATGCCAGCCGGCAGTTCATGGCTTCACGGCCCGTTTGCAGTGTCCAGGCCAGATCGGCCAGATTGACCTGGTGTTCCGCAAGAAATCCCAGCAACTGTTCCGCCTGCATCCATAAACGCTCTTGGGTGCGCGCCGACAGCACGATAAGCTGCGGCCCCGCTACCGGCGTCTCTATGCTCTCCCCCCGATACTCTTCAATAATCAGGTGCGCATTCACCCCACCTGCGCCAAAGGACGACAGCCCGGCAACGCGCGGAAGTTCTCGCATCCTGCCGTTTACAGCCAGTTGCGGGCGCTGCCAGGGTGCACTTTGTTGCTGCACCACGAACGGCGTCTGACTGAAATCAATATGCGGGTTCAGGGTTGCACTATGCAGGCTTTTCACCAGTTGGCCGTGCTGCATCTGCAACAGAATTTTGCTTAAACCGGCCATGCCCGCCGCGCTCTCACAGTGGCCGATATTGGATTTCACCGAGCCGATAGCACAGTACTGGCGTTTATCGCTGTCAAACGCCTGGCTCAGGGCACGGATCTCAATCGGATCGCCCAATGCAGTACCGGTGCCATGTGCCTCCACATAGCTGACCGCTTCTGCGGCCACTCCCGATTCGCGTAGCGCACGGCGGATCGCCTGTCCCTGCAATTTGGGATTGGGTACGGTAAAGCCGTTTACCTTGCCGCCGTGGTTCAGTGCGCTACCCTTGATCACGCCGTAGATATGATCGCCGTCCGCCACCGCTTGATGCAGCGGCTTGAGTACCGCGGCGCCCACGCCCTCCCCGGGCACATAGCCATCACCTCCCTCACCAAAGCTCTGGCAACGGCCCGACCCTGAAGCAAATTGCCCATGTGCAAGCAGTATATATTTATTGGGGTGGACGGAAACGTTAACACCCCCGGCCACTGCCACACTGCATTCCCCGCGGCGCAGGCTGTGGCAGGCCAGATGGATCGCGGTCAGCGAGGATGAGCACATGGTATCCACGGCCAGACTGGGGCCGTGAAAGTTACAGAAATATGAAACCCGGTTGGCGATCGATGCTGCGCTGCCGGACAGGACCATTTCCTCGCCTCGTGCCTGCGCCTGCGCGCCATACAGCTGGTACTCCTCATACATCACGCCGACAAAAACACCGGTGGTGTTCCCCTCTGCCCCCAGCGTCCGGCGCGAGTAACCGGCATCCTCAACCGCATGCCAGGCGCACTGTAAAAACAGGCGTTCCTGCGGATCGATATATTGCGCATCCCGTGGTGAGAGGTTGAAAAACAGCGGATCAAACTCATCCACGCCGTCGATAAACCCGCCCCAACTGCTGTAGGCGGCCTGCTTCTGTTCCGGCAACTGATGAAAGTAACGCTGCCATTCCCAGCGCCACGACGGCAGGGTGGTGATGGAGTCAACGCCGCCCTGCAGGTTATGCCAAAACTGCTCCAGGTTAGCGGCACCGGGATAGCGACCACTCAGCCCGATAATGGCAATATCCAGCGCGCCTTCAGCCCCACCCGGCACCACTAGAGGAGCAGGAGATGGCCAGCCGCCGCTCCGCTGAGGCCGCCGCAGGCTGCCGGTTGACGGCAAGCCGCGCTCAGCTTCGTTTTGCCGGGACGCTGGCTGGTCGACATCCGGCAATGCCTGAAACGCCTCCTTATGATGCGTAATAAAGTACTGCGTCAGGTCGGCAATCGTCTGGTACTCAAAAAACAGCGTCACCGGCAGCGGCCCGAAAACCGATTCCAGATCGCGAATAAGTGTCACCGCCATCACAGAATCAATGCCGTATTTCTCCAGCGGCGCATACTCGTCAATGCGCGACACATCCAGATTAAGCGTACCGGATAGGCATTTTTTCAGATAGCGCACCATGCTTTCCTGCTGCGCATCATCGTTGGATACCGCCCTTGGCCGCACTGGTTCAGGGCGCGTCGGACTGGCGCCGCCCGCCAACCACTGTGTCAGCTTATTTTCGTCACCGTGCCAGACGGCAAGATGCGCCGCCGGATAACACAGCGCTCTGGTCATCACCCAGGGCTCCTGCTCCAGCGGCAGCGTGGCCATCAACCCGTTGCGCCGGAGATAAAAGCGCGTCGCCTCATCTGGCTGCATGCCGCCGCCGCTCAGTAGCGGCCAGTTCAACGACAGCGTGCGGCCATGACGCTCTCCTTTCTCCACACCCGCCTGGCGTAAACCGGCAAAATAATCCATAAAGCCGTTGGCCGCCGCGTAACTACTTTGCCCCAGGTTGCCAACGATCGCAGAAATAGAAGAACAGGCGATCAGCCACTCTAACGCGATATCGCGAGTTGCCAGATCGATAGCCATCAGGCCGGAAACCTTGGGCGCCAGCACCTGCTGCGCCTCGGCGGCGCTCATTGAACTCAGCAAGCGATCGTGCAACACCCCAGCGCAATGAATTACGCCATTCAGCCGCCCATGGCGGGCAATAATGCCCTGTGCCAACTCACCGGCTGCCTGCGCATCGCAAATATCCAACCCATGCAATTCCACGGTGGCACCCTGCGCGCGCAACGTCTCGGCAAACTGCTGCTGTTCCTCGCCATCAACGGTGCGTCCACTCAGCACCAGCACCGGCTGCTTCACTGCGCAGGCCGACTGCGCCAGACGCCGCCCCAACCCACCCAGACCGCCAGTGATCCAATACACGCCGTGATCTCGCCACGGTAGTGCATCCTCTGCGATAACATCGTCCGCACGGATCGGCGCCCAGTGCAAAACCTGGCGCGTTTCGCCGGCAAAACGCACCGACTCCGCCGCCGTATCTGCCTCATGACGCAGCATATCAACCCGTTGGGCGCTGTTGACCCATCCTGCGTCGTCCAGGACGACCAACTGCCCACGCAGACCTGGATGCTCGCGTTGCACGCTGCGCAGCATCGCGCCCAACCCCTGCATAACGCTGGCCTCTCCCTTATCTGTCACCACCAGCTGCAACCTGACCGATCGCGCCAGAGTATGGGCAATCCTGTCACGCAACAGTTCCAGCAGTTGTAGGACACAGGCGACATAGCGCCGGGCCACATCGCCGTCGGCACTCAACTGAACACAACGATCCGGGCTGTACCGTTCGTCCAATGACACATCAGGTGCCATCTCAACATCGCATAACACCAGCCACAGATCGTCATTGCGAAATGCTTGCGCGGCAGAAGGTGCCGGGAGCAAAGCCTGTTCCGTCCAGAGCGGCTCCAGCAGAAATGTCCCCATTCCCTGATTCACATTTTTCATCAATATTCCCTTATTTTTTCTTAACTGTGCGGATCACTATTGGCCTGTTGCGTCGTGACAACGGCACTGCCCGCCAGGCGCATCGTGCAGCCTTTCATCTGCATCACCACCCGTCCGTCATCATCGGCAATGGAGATATCCCACTGCGGAACGGCAGCGGTATTTTCGGCACCTGCCTGCACAACCACCCACGGACGATCGGGCAACTGCGCCCAGCAACGGATCTCGCGCAGCGCGAACGGCAGGGCCAGTTCCCCTCCCTGCGCGGTGCCGACAATGGACTGCAACGCGCCGTCCAGCAGATTCGGCGACCAGAGATAACCGTCACGCCGCATGCCTGCCGCCAGTTCGGCAACGGCCAGATCGTCGCCGCCGCGCAGAGTTTGCAGTACGCGCAACCCCTCGCCGTAATGCAACCCCAGTCGGGCGAACTGTGCATAAAGTGGAGCGCCGTCGATCGTCAACGTGCAGCGTTCGGTTAACGCACTCAGGTCCAGCAACGGCGCGTCATCGTGGGCGGTCGGCGTGGCATAGCCCTGGCTGTAAATCGTCGTTTGTTCCCCCTCACCGCTGTAAATCTCGTACGCAATACGCCCATCGTCCTGTGGCACCAACGCAATATGTACCTCCAGCTCGCCAGTGACCGTCAACGGACGCAGCCAGGTCACGTTCTCCAGACAGAAATCCTCGCCGTTGGGCTCGCTGCTTAGCGCCAGACTGACTGCCGCCCGCGCCCACTCCAATTGAGCGACACCCGGCAGCACCCCACGGCCCATGACCTGGTGATCGCGCAGCAACCACTCTTCGTCGACCAGCAGCGAGCTGTAACGCAATTCGTTGATATCGGAGATATTACGGTGTACCAGCGGATGCAGACGCAGCGCAGTGGCGGTCATGGTAGCGGCGTTTTCCGGGAACCAGCAGCGTTCGCGGGCAAACGGATAGGTTGGCAAGCGCAGACGGTTGAGTTGCTGGCCCACGTACTGCGCCGACCAGGCTATATCCATGCCCTGAACCCAAAGTTCGGCCAGTTTGTCCAACTTCCCTTTCGCAATCCAAGACTCAACGGCCAGTTGCAAGTCCTCATCCGTACGGAATAACGACAATGAGTCGCCGGTGCGTTTGATCTCGCCGCGCCAGATGTTCTCCACTGCTACGCCGTCAAGCACGCCGCGCAGTTGCGCCATCAGCCCACGCTGACAATCCGCCACCAGCGCCATACGGTGCTCCATCGCATCACGACCCACCTGCAGCGTGTATGCCAGGTCTGTCAGGCTTTCCTCATGCTCTGACAGGTGTGAATACAACTGCTCCACCCGCTGACGCAGCGCGCTTTCGCTGCGCGCCGACAGCACCACCATGACCGCACCCTCGTCCGCCGTCGGTCTGCTTGCTGTCGGGTACTCCTGCAGCAGAATATGGGCATTCACCCCGCCGAAACCGAACGAACTGACCCCGGCACTGCGCGGCAGCGTCTCACCGTGGCGGCCTGTCGGTGCCACCCACGCTTGCGTATCGCTCACCACGAAGAACGGGCTGTTTTCCAGCTGGATATGCGGGTTCAGCGGCTGGCTGTTCAGGCTCGGCACCAACTGCCGGTGTTGCAGTTGCAGCACCGTTTTAATCACCCCGGCTACCCCGGCTGCCATCTCCAGATGGCCGATATTGCTCTTGATGGTGCCCAGGCCGCAGCTGCCCACTGGCAACTCGACCCCCTCGCTCAGGGCGCGGAACGCCTGATGCAACCCCTGCACTTCTATCGGGTCACCCAACGCCGTGCCCGTACCGTGTGCTTCGATATACCCCAGCGCACGCGGATCGACCCCCGACTCCCTTACCGCCTGTTCGATCAGTCGCGCCTGGGCGGTCGGATTCGGCGCCGTCAAGGATGCTGCCCGACCACCGTGGTTTTCCGCACTGCCAACAATCAGCCCGTAGATATGGTCACCGTCACGCTCCGCCGCACTGAGCGGCTTCAGCATCAACATGCCGACCCCTTCACCACGCACGTAGCCGTCGGCCTGCGCCGAGAAGGTGCGGCAGCGCCCACCAGGGCTGAGCATCCCCGCGATGGAGAAACTCTGGTAGGCTTCAGGCGACAGCAGCGTGTTCACCCCGCCGGCCACCGCCAGTTCACACTGGCCGCTGCGCAACAGCCCTACCGCGCGGTGGATCGCCACCAGTGAGCTGGAACAGGCCGTTTCTATCGGTTCGCTGGGGCCGTGCCAGTTCAGCCAATAGCTCATCCGGTTTGGCCCCATGGAGCCCACGCTCCCTGCCGCCGTATATCCCTCGATATTACCGCCGTTATGCAACAGCAGTTGACCGTAGCCACTGCCGCTGGTGCCGACCAACAGAGCGGTATTGCTGCCGGACAGGCTTTGCACCGAGTAACCGGCATCTTCGATAACATGACAAACATGCTGCATCAGCAGCCGCTGCTGTGGGTCCATCGACAAGGCTTCGCGGGGTGAAATGCCGAAGAACAACGGGTCGAAGTACTCCACCTCGTCCAACACCCCGGCCTGCGGCATTTCTGCCGGTGCCATCGCCCCCCAGCGCGCCGCCGGCAGAGTGTCGATGCAGTCGTGCCCTGCTTGCAGATTGCGCCACAGTACGTCGATATCCGCCGACTGCGGGAAGCTGCCGCTCATGCCGACGATGGCCACCGGCTCTGACGCCGGTACGGCCAACATTTCACCTCGAGCCTCCCGCTTTATCCGATAGCTCGCAACGGCAACGGTTGCGGAATTCATCACCGCAGGTGCCCGCGTTACCGACGCTTTAAGGTTAAAAGCTTGCCCGTGTTCCCGCGCCAGATAGCCTGCCAGATCCGCCAGCGTCGGCGCTTCAAAGAACACCGTCGGACTCAGCGTCAGGCCATAGCGCTCGTTCAGCACCTGGCCGAAGGAAGTCAGGGTGATCGAATCAAAGCCGAATTCCGTCAGCGGCGTATCACGATCCAAGGCCTCCGGCGGCAGTTTGAGATGATCCGCGATCAAACCGCTGAGAATGCGCTCAATCTTGCCGGCGTCATCATCTCTCGTTACCGTTGAAACAACCTCCGGCTGCACGGCAACGCTAGCCGGGAGCGGCCTTTCTTCCATCGCTTCCCTCTCCAGCAGCAGCACACCGCCGCTCATCGCCTCAACGATTTGCTGACCAGACTGCGCGTAAGTACGCACCGCGTAAAAACCGCGGCGTGCCAGCACCCGCTGCCACATTTCCGGCGTCAGCGCTGGCGTGCCCGGCAGGCGCAGCCCAACGTCCTGCGCCTGCCACCAGCCGTCCAGCAGCCCGAAGGTCAGGTGGGAAAACAGGCTGAATGTCGCGATTTCATTGAGTAACAGCAGCCCGTGTCGCTTCATCAGACTCTGAGTGTGCCGCAGGGTTGTCTCCATCTCCCGCGTGGCGTGCAGCACGTTGGCCGCCACCACCACGTCATAGCGCCCCGCTGCTATCCCCTGAGACTGCGGCGAACGTTCTATATCCAACCGCTGCGTACGCAGATACGGTGCCATGGCGGCATAGTGTTGGTCCGCATGTTGCAGGAAATACGGAGAGATATCGGTGTAGCAATACTCTTCTATCTGCCCGGCGTAGGGCTTCAGGCGTTCAAACAGCAACGCGCTGGTGCCACCGGTGCCTGCGCCAATTTCCAGAATACGTAGCCGCGCTTGCGGGCCCCGAGCACACAGGTAGCTTTCCAGCCGATCCGCCAGCAGCGCGTTGAAAGCGTCCGCCACGACGTTACCGCGATACACCGCCTCCACCAGATTCTGCCCGTTCTGCGGGAACATCACCGCCGTGGCTGCCGTTTCGCCACACAGGATCGCCGGTAGCGCCTCCAGCATCGCGTTGACCAGGCGGATCTGCGGCGTGTCCGACAGCGGCGCACAGTACGCCTGCCATTCCGCCCACGCCGTGTCCCATTCCGGTGCCGGATGAGACAGATCCACGCCTGACTCACGCAGCAGCGTCAGCGAGGTCTCCCGCCAGCGGCGATAACCTGCCGGTACGATGCAGTCCGCCGCCAGCCAGCCCAGCGCCGCCAGCCGCGACCACAGCAACGGCAGTAGCCGCTGCTCCTCCTGCTCCACCACCGCCATATCTACCGCTATCTCCGGCAGGCTGCCTGCCGCCAGCGTCACCGTCGGCGCCGCTGCCGCCACGCACGCTTCCAGCCCAGATTCCCCCACCAGCGCCTGAGCCGCGACCGCGCCGCTGACGTTAACGAACACCTGCCGGTTCAGCGGCCCACACAGCAGCTCTTCCAGCGCCGCCATCGCCGGTGCCGCCTCCACCGAGCCCAGCCCCAGCCGTGCCATGCGCGCACGGTAGTCGTCATCCGCTACCACTCCGACGCTGCCCCAGTAACCCCAGTGCATCACCTTCACCGCATACGGCCGCCGTGACCGCTGCTCGTGGGCGAAGGCGTCCTGCCAGCAGCAGCCCGCCGCATAGTTCGACTGTCCAGGCGATTTGCTGAAGCTTTGCAGCGAGGAGAAGTAGAGCATAAAGTCCAATGCCTCTTCACCGAACACCGCATCCAGGTTCAGCGCGGTCTCCGTCTTGGCCGTCAGCGCCGAGGTAAACCGCTCCTCGTCCATCCGCGCCAGGCTCTGATCCGCCAGCACGATGGCGCTATGCACCACCCCGTGGATCGCCCCGAAGCGCTCGCGGATCGTTCCGTACGCCAGCTCCAGCGAATCCCGGTCGCTGGCATCGGCTTGCAGATACAGCGGCTGCGGCCCCCACGCCGCCAACCGCTCACGGCCGACACGGATCGTGTCGTCCTCCACACGCCGCCCCAGCCACACCAGTTGCGCCTGATACTCGCGCACCAGGTACTCGCTGAATGCCATGCCGATACCGCCCGCGCCGCCGAGCACCACATAAACGCCGCCCTGCCGGTAAGCCCCGCGCTGCGGTGCCTCCGGCCGGAACGGTGCCAGCGTTTCACGCAGCCAGCGCCCTTCGCGCCAGACGCGCGGGTTGCCCATTTTCTCTGCCGGCTGTCGCTGCCAGTCAATCGCGTTCTCCGCCGCTCCGGCAGGTAGATCCAACACCCGTATGTGCCAGTGCGGGTACTCCTTTGCCAACGAGCCGAGCAGGCCATGCAAGGCGGCCTGACTGGCATCTGCAGGCTCATCCGGCCCCACGGCCAGCGCCTGGGTGGTGATAATGCTCAGGTACAGGCCGTGGCTGGCGTAGCCGCGTGCCAGCAGTGCCTTGATCAACCGAAGACCGGCCAGCGCCGGGGCTACTTCACCGCCGCGCACTCGCCAAACCAGGTGTTGCGCCGCATCCGGTAACTGCGCGGCGAGTGTCGCCTCGCCAGCATTCCAGTCGACAGCCAGCTCAACCGCATCCGGCCAGTTCTCCTCTTCACGCGCATCCGCTAGCCAGAACGGCATCAGGGCCAGATCGCCACTCTCTTCAGGTGGCATCACAGCCTTCATCGGTGCAGCAGGACGCACTTTTGCCGCCTCACCGCCAATCGGCCGGGTGCTGAATCCGGCCAGTCGCATCACCTGTCGTCCCTGCTCATCAACAATATCAACATCCCACTGCCCGGCGGCGCGGTCCGCCGCCGGGCGCGCCAGCGCCCAGACGTTCTTCGGCATAGCTCCCCAGGCCGTGACTTCCTGCAAGGCGAACGGCAGCGCCGGTTCGGTATGCTCCCGCATCAGTCCAACCAAGCTTTGCAGCGCACCGTCCATCAGCTCAGGCAGCCAGCAATACCCCTGACCGTGCCGATCGGCAGGCGAACTCAGTTCGCCCAATACCATTTGCGCACTCACGCCTAAGCGGCGGATAACCTGGAAGCTGTCGCCGTAATGCATCCCGCCGAGTTCAAACTGCTGATACAGCAGCTCGCCCTCAATATGTTCGCCACACCCATTGCGCAGCGCAGACAGATCGAACTGCGGCGCCTCCGACACTTCACTCAGCCGGACGTAACCCTGACCGTAAACCCGCGTCTGCGCCTCTTCTTCACGGTAGATCTCATAACGGATACGGCCATCGCCATCAGGCTCCAGCGCAATATGTACGGTGATTTCATCGCCAACCACCAGTGGCTGCAGCCAGACAATCTGCTGCAGGCTGACGGCCCGATCGCGCTTTTCATCGCCCAGTGCCAACATCACGGCGGCGCGCGCCCATTCCAATTGCACCACACCGGGCACAATGGGCTGCCCCTGCACGATATGATCGCGCAGGAACCACTCTTTGCCGGTCAGGGTGGTGCTGTAACGCTGGCGGCTGAAGTCTGAGGTATTACGCTGCACCAGGGGGTGTAACGCCGCACCGACACTGACGTCAACAGCAGCCACATCATTCTGTTCCTGAGGCAGCCAGTAACGATCGCGGGCGAACGGATAAGTAGGCAGATGAAGCCGACGCGGCGGTTGCGAACCAAACAGGTTCGGCCACGGCAACGCATATCCCTGGCAATACATATCTGCCAGCGCCAGCAACGACTCCTGTACGGTAGCGGGCGCCGGCTGTGCGACGAGCCCGGCAATCAGCGTTTCGCCATAGGCCTGCAGTGCCTTCTGCGCGCTGAAGTCGCGCTTCACTTGTCCGTTCAACAGATTGCTGCGTTTGCCGCCCTGCAGCGCCTGTTGCAGGACATAACGCGCATCCTCTGCATCCTGGATCACCAAGGCACAACGATGAGCAAAGTGCTGGCGACCATTAAGCAAGGTATGGCTCATTGCGCTTAACCCCTGTGCGTCCCACTGCCCAACGGCCAACGCCGCATCAAGCTGCTCCAGGCGTAAACGCAACGCATCAGCAGTTTTCGCCGATACCACCAGCAGGTGATACGGCAGTGCTACCATGGCCGCCATCGGCTGAGCGCAGCTCTCCGCCCCTTGAACCACTACGTGGGCGTTGGTTCCGCTCATGCCAAAGGCGCTGACCGCCCCCAACCTGGCACGCGCCGTTTCTGCTGGCCATGGTCGCGCCACTTTGTTGACATAGAACGGGCTCTGCGCCCATTCGATATAATGGCTTTCCTGTTCGCAGTTCAGACTTGCCGGAATGGTTTCATGGCACAATGCCTGCACCAGCGCGACCAGATTGACCAGCCCCGACGGTGCCATCGTGTGTCCGATATTCGGTTTGCAGGAGGTCAGTGCACAATATTGGCGGCGCTGACTGTAGGGTCTGAACGCTTCGCACAGCGCGTTAATCTCCACCGGATCGCCCAGTGGCGTACCGGTGCCATGGGTGACGATATAATCCATTTCATCAGGATTAATGCCGCAGCGTTGGTAGATCTCGTCGAGCAACTGTGTCTGTGCTGCGCCGCTTGGCGCAGTGATCCCCTGGGTTTTGCCATCATAATTAATGCCGCTGCCCACAATGGTGGCATAGACCGGGTCGCCATCCCTCTGCGCCTGCAATAAGGGCTTAATCACCAGAGAAACGCACGCTTCGCCAGCCACCAGCCCATTGGCTCGCTGGTCAAAGGCATAGCAAACCCCATCCGGCGACAACATACCGGAACGGGACATCACCTCCAGCGCCAGCGGCGTCGTCATCAGACTGACCCCGGCGACGACGGCGGTATCGCAATCTCCGGCAAGCAGGCTACGACAGGCCTGATGCAAAGCCACCAGCCCAGAAGAACAAGCGGTGTTAATCGCCATTACCGGCCCGTGCAGATCCAGCATGTAGGCCAGCCGCGCGGCCAAAATAGCGTCATGGTTAGCCGTCAGTGCCCCCGCTTCGGACATATCGTGGTACTGACGCACATAGTCACCCTGCTCAACGCCGACAAACATGCCGATTTTATGCCTGGCCAGTTGTTGACTCCCGTAACCGGCGTCTTCCAACGCACGCCAGGCCTCCTGCAGCAGCAGGCGCTGACGCGGATCCAGTGCTTGCGCCTCGCGTGGAGAAATGTTGAAAAATAGCGGATCAAACTCATCAGCGCCGGGCAGTGCCGCTATCTGGGCATTGACGTTTGCCAACGGCGCCGTAAGCCGTTCGTCAGGATAAGCGGCAATTACGCTGTCTCCCTGCGCCAGGATCTGCCAGAAGGCGTGGCTATCCCGCGCGCCCGGGAAGCGGCCGCTGATGCCGATAATCGCTATCGCTTCCTGGGCTACGGTGCAGGGCGTAGGCGCTGGCTGAACGTTTTGAGGGATTGGCGCGGGTTGAATACTGCCAGGGCCGAATGCAGGCTGATCGCTCAGGGGCGCTCGCAGCGCAGGCGTATCATCACGCTGTTGGTAAAACAGACTCATCAACCCGCCGTGAGTCTGCTCAAGATACGCCGCCAACTGTTCGAGCGTGGAGTAACTAAAGAAAACCGATGGCATCAGCGTCAGGCCGTAATAGGCGTTAAGCCGCCGCGTCATTTCAATCAGGCGTACAGAATCCACGCCGAACTCACTCAGATTGGCATCCACCTCCAGCATTTCGTGCGACAAGCCAAGCATTTGGCTGGTCTGCTCCGTCAGGTCCCACAAGATACATTGACTTAGATTCAGCCCCTTCATCTCAGGACGATAACCTTGCCCAGGTACCAGCGGCGACGCTTCATTCGGTTCAACGTCTGCAACCACCTGCCGCGTCTCCGCCCGCAACAGCAGTTGCTCCATCCGTTGCGGCTCGCCCACCATCACCAACGGTTGCCTGCCGTCATTCACGCTTAGCAGCGACTCCAACAGATCCAGACCTTCATCGGTTTCCAGCGCCCGCTGACCGCTCGCGTTCAGATAGCGCTCCATACTGTCGGTATGCCCTGCGCTCATTCCGCCATCACGCCACAACGGCCAGCCGATCGCCAGCGCGCCAGCACCGTGCAAACGGGCATGCGCCAACATAAAACGGTTCGCCATGGCGTAGGCCCCGCCGCCGAAGTCGCCGATAACCGCCGAAACCGAACTCAGATAACAGATAAAACGCGCTGGCTGCTCACTGAACAGCTGGCTAAATATCCGCGTTCCGGCAATTTTAGCCGCTTGTACCTGGCGGAACAGCGCTTCGCTCACCGTCAGAACATCTTCCTGCTCCTCCATCCCGGCGGCATGAATAACGCTGTCAATCCGGCCAAAGTGCGCTTTCGCCTGCTGGTAGGCCAGCTTCATCCCGGCACTGTCCGTTACGTCCACTTGCAGATAAAGCACCTGCACCTGGCACAATTCCAGCTCCGTAATCAGTCGCCGTTTGCCCTCATCCAGTTCACCGCGCCCACTTAACACCAGGTTAACCCCGTGTCGCTGGGCCAGACGCTGGGCAATGCGTATACCTAACCCACCGCAGCCGCCCGTGATCCAGCAGACATCCCCCTCACGGAAAGGCCTCTCGCCAACGCTCGGCGGCAATAGCGAAATCAGTTCGCTAATGTGGCGTACTCCCTCCAGATACAGCACATCGCCACAAGACGTGGCATTAATCTCAGCCCACAACCGCTCCAGCCAACCGGCGATTGAGGTTGGCTGAGTCGCTCGCTCATTGACGGTGATCGCCGCCATCTCCGGGAAGCTGAACTTCAGCGAACGCACCAGACCGATACGGGCCTCCAGAGCTGCCTGCCCGTCGTCATCGTCACAGCTGCCAACCCACAGCAGACGGCGGCAGGCGATTTGCTCGCCGTTCAGTGCCCGGAGCAAATGCAGCATCGGGACGGCGTCATCATTGGCACAGGATAGCGAACGCAGGTCCAGCAAAGCGTCGATTTGACGAACGCTGCCCAACGCTACACGCAACCCCTCCGCAAGCGTCTGTGTCGTGGCGCTGACGCACCACATCTCAATGTCCGGCAGTACGCCGGTAAAATAGCTGCGCACTTCGGCTTCCAGTCCGCTATCGCCGAGCAGGCAAAGCACCCGCCGCACAGCGGTTACTGCGCTGCCCCCCTCAATGGGCTTAGCTCGCCACTCTTCGCTGAAACAGACCGGCTTGGTGCTGGTTTCTTCCTCGGTAACCGCGGCGCTCTCCTGCGCCGCTTTAGCGTCTGGGATCCAGCAACGTTGCAAGGCAAACGGATAGGTCGGCAAGCTAAGACGCCGTGGCGTGGTCACGCCATACAGGCCGCGCCAGTCAACGGCGCCCCCCTGCACCCACAGTTCAGCCAGCTTCGCCAGTTTGCCTTTGTCGATCCAGCGGGTGATGGCCTGGCGCAGATCGTCATCGGCGCTAAAGACCGACAACATCGGCTGATTACGCTTCACTTCTCCCTGCCAGATATTTTCCGCCACGGTGGCGCCCTGCATCAGGCTATGAAGACGCTCGATCAGTCTTTGCGGGGTGTCCACGACCAACGCCACGCGCACCGGCATCGCGTCACGTCCCATCTGTAGCGTCCAGGCAAGATCGTTCAGATTGATGCTGTTGGCGCAAAGATAGGCATGCAGGTTGGCGATAGAGACCGTTAACTGCTCGCGACTGCGGGCTGATAGCACGATAATTACCGGTCCGGACGAAGTGGTGGATGCCAGCATAGGTGCAGCTTGATATTCCTCCAGCACCACATGAGCGTTAACGCCGCCGACGCCAAATGAGCTAACGCCAGCTCGCCGCGGCAGCTTATTGCCCCGTTCATCCGTTATCGCCGTCCAGGGGCGGGCTTCGTCAACGATATAGAACGGCTGCCCTTGCAGATTGATATGCGGATTGCGCGGTTGGTTGTTGATGCTCGGCACCAGCTTTTGATGGCGCAACTGCAACAACACCTTAATCACGCCAGCGACGCCAGCGGCCAGCTCCAGATGACCGATATTACTTTTGATGCTGCCCAAGCCACAGCAGGCTTCAGGCAACGTTCTTCCCGCAGCCAGATTGCGGAAGGCCTGTTTCAGCGCTTCGATTTCTATCGGATCGCCCAACGCCGTTCCGGTACCATGCGCTTCAATGTAGCCCAAGGTTTCTGGGGAAATACCAGCCTGGCGCATCGCCTTTTCGATCAACTGCGCCTGCGCCTGGGAGTTTGGTGCGGTCAACGAAGTGGCGCGCCCACCATGGTTCTGCGCCGAGCCACGTATGACCCCGTAAATATGATCGCCGTCGCGCTCAGCCGCACTCAGCGGTTTCAGGAGCAACATACCGACGCCTTCGCCACGCCCATATCCATCAGCGCCAGCGGAGAACGTGCGACAATAACCACCGGGGCTAAGCATCCCGGCCTGCATCAGCGTTTCCTGTAAATAATCGGACAGCAGGGTATTGACCCCCCCTGCCACAGCCAGTTCACACTCGCCGCTGCGTAACAGCTCTACGGCTTTGTGAATGGCCACCAGCGAACTGGAGCAGGATGTCTCTATCGGTTCACTCGGCCCGTGCCAGTTCAACCAGTAACTCATCCGATTCGGCCCCATGGAGCCGGCCAGTCCGGTGCCGCTGTAGCCGGTTATCGCCACGTTCGCCTTTGACAGCATCTCGGCGTATCCGCTGGTCATGGTGCCGACCAGCAGCGCGGTATTGCTGCCAGATAAGCTTTGCACCGAGTAACCCGCATCTTCGATCGCTTTATGGACATAGAGCATCAGCAGGCGCTGCTGCGGATCCATTAACCGGGCTTCGCTCGGCGAAATACCGAAAAACAGCGGGTCAAAGGCGTCAATATCGTCAATGATGCCTGCGTGGTCTATGGCCGGCTGCACGCCGCCGGGCCAGCGTTCGGGCGGCATTGCTACAATGCAGTCACGTCCTGCCTCCAGGTTGTGCCACAGCGCATGGAGATCCGGCGACTGCGGGAAACATCCGCTCATCCCGATCACCGCGATAGCTTTCTCTGCCACCGGTGCAACACGCATTGCCGACATTCGCTTGCGACGGGTGGAAGGCGCCTTGCGAGACACCGGCACCGGCACCGCAGTATGGGAAATAGAGAACGCCGCCGCCAAAGCATCGCCATGTTCACGGACCAGATATTTCGCTAACGCGCCCAGGGTCGGCGTTTCGAAAAAGACCGTCGGGCTTAGCGCAATACTGTAACGTTGATTAAGCAGAGTGCTGAATGACGTCAGCGTGATGGAATCAAAGCCGAACTCAGCCAGAGGGGTATCAGCATCCAGCATATCCGCCGTCAGGTTGAGGTGCTTAGCCACCAACTCCATCAACGCTCTTTCCACCTGTGCCGTCAGCTCATCGCAGGAGTCGACCGCCGCCGCGACGCAATGGTCATGCTGCCCGCTCTTGACGTCGGCAGGCAGGGGCGATGTGGTCGACTGTGAAGTCGCCTGCACAGGCTCTGGCGCAGCGCTCGTCGGCACCGTCCGCAGGGTAACACCGCTCAGCCGCAGGGCAACCTCGCCCTGCTCATCGGCAATAACGATGTCCAGCTTACGCACGGCATCACTGTCAGCGTCACCAGGCCGTACCACGACCCAGGCGCGGGCGGGCAAAGGACGCCACGACTCAATGCGTTGCAGGGCAAAAGGTAACGCCAGCGCCGGTTCATGGGCCAACGCGCCGCTGGTTTGCAGTGCGCCATCAAGCAGGCTGCCCGGCCACCCATACGCCCCAAGCTCTGCCGTCTCCGGCAGATGCAGTTCGCCGATCGCCAGATCTTGCGCCAGATGGAGAGTCTGCAACACTCTGAACCCCGGGCCATAGCGCACACCCAGTTGCTCATACGCCGGGTAAATTTGGTCTTTTTCAGACACGTGCTGGCACTCGGCCTGCATGGCGGCCAGTTCGATGTGTGGCGCATCGCCAACGGATGCGGCGAAGGCCTCACCCTGGCTGTAGAGTCGCTCTTCACCATCGTCGTCGCTGTAGATTTGGTAACCGACGCGCCCGACACCGCCTGGTTCCAGATCGATATGCACGTCCAGCGCCTGCTCCACGGCCAACGGCCGTAACCAGGTCACGTTTTCCAGTACCACGCCGTGTGCCGCCTCGTCGCCCAACGCCAGAGCAACCGCCGCACGCGCCCACTCCAGTTGAATGACGCCCGGCACAATCGCGCGATCCTGCACAACGTGATCGCGCAGGAACCACTCTTCCCCGGTTAAACGCGTGGTGTAGCGCTGCCCGGCAAAATCTGAAGTATTACGGTGCACCAGTGGATGCAGGCGATCTTCTCCGCCACCGTCGCCGCCCGGTTTCACGGCAGCCCAATAACGTTCACGGGCAAACGGATAAACCGGCAAACTCAGGCGCTGCGGCGTTACGTCGTCGTACAGCCGCCGCCAGTCAAAACCGACGCCCTGCACCCAGAGATCCGCCAGACGATCCAGCTTCCCTTTAGCGATCCACACGCCGATGGTATGTTGCAAATCGTCATCTTCACTGAACAACGTCAACCCGTCGGCGGTCTTTTTGACGTTACCGCGGAACAGAGTACCCGGCGCGCTATCCCCGCTACCGACAGCGCGCAGCTGTGCCAACAGTTGTGTGACATCAGAGACCACCAGCGCCAGCCTGGCTGACATGGCTTCGCGCCCCAGTTGCAGCGTCCAGGCCAGATCGGTCAGATTGACCGGATGCCGCTCTAAGTAATCACACAGCTGGCCGATTCGGGCATGTAACCGCTCTTCATTACGCGCCGAAAGCACGATCAAGACCGGCTTGGTTTCTGGTGTGGTTGCACGATGAGGTGGCTGATATTCCTGCATCAGCACGTGCGCGTTCACGCCACCAAAGCCGAAAGCGCTCACGCCCGCTCTCAGTGGCAGCACGTTACCCTGCACATCGCGGCACGGCTCCCAGGGCCGGTTTTCATGCACTACGCACAGTGGGCTGCCCGCCAGCGCGACATGCGGGTTGAACGGCTGGCTGTTCAGGCTGGCGGCCAGTTGCCGATGTTTCATCTGCAACAGCACCTTGATCACTCCAGCGACGCCAGCGGCCAATTCCAGGTGCCCGATATTGCTCTTCAGCGCCCCCAGAGCGCAGTGCCCTTCGGGCAGAACGCGCTCGCCCGCCAGTGCGCCGAGCGCCAGCTTCAGCCCCTGTATTTCAATCGGATCGCCCAGCGGCGTACCGGTGCCGTGAGTTTCAATATAGTTCACGCTCTCCGGCGTCACGCCAGCATCGCCAAAGGCCGCCTCAATCAGCCGCGCCTGTGCGTTGGGGTTAGGTGCCGTCAGCGAAGCCGCACGGCCGCCGTGATTTTCGGCGCTCCCCAGCAGCAGGCCATAAATGTGGTCACCATCGCGTTCGGCGGCGCTCAATGGTTTGAGCATCAGCATCCCGACACCCTCACTGCGCACATAGCCATCCGCTTGCGCCGAAAACGTGTTGCAGCGCCCGGACGGGCTGACCATCCCCGCCTGGGTAAAGCTTTGCATCGCGTCAAGTGACAGCAGGGTATTGACGCCGCCGACCACCGCCTGATCGCACAACCCATTGCGCAACAGCCCAATGGCCCGGTGTACAGCGACCAGCGAACTGGAACACGCAGTATCGATCGGCTCACTCGGCCCGTGCCAGTTAAGCCAGTAACTCATGCGGTTAGGCCCCATACAGTTGCTCATCCCCGCTGCGGTGTAACCCGCCACCGGTTCGCCTGACCAACTTAACAGTTGCCCATAGCCCGTCGCGGCAGTGCCGACCAGCAGCGCGGTATTACTGCCGGAGAGGCTTTGCACCGAATACCCTGCATCCTCCAGAACGTTATAGACGTACTGCATCAACAGACGCTGTTGCGGATCCATCGACAGCGCTTCGCGCGGCGAGATACCGAAAAACAGTGGATCGAAGTACTCGACCTGCTCCAATACCCCACAAGGCAGCACGCCCGGTTGCTGCGGCTTCCCCCAACGGGTGAATGGAAAATCACCGATAGCACAGTGCCCGGCACGCAGGTTTTCCCACAATGCTTCAATATCGGGTGCACCCGGGAAACTGCCGCTGACGCCGATAACGGCGATCGGCTCCGCAGTACCGGCCTGCGACGCAGGCACACGGCGGCGGCGATGACGGGTTGATGTATGTGGCATCACAGTGCGCAGGATGTTCGCCGGGCTGACTGGGGTTCCGATCAGACGCTGCCCATGTTCACGTGCCAAATAAGCGGCCAGTTGTGCCAACGTCGGTGCTTCAAAAAACACCGTCGGGCTCAGTTCAAGGCCATAACGTTCATTGAACACCTTAAGGAAGGAGACCAAAGTAATAGAGTCAAAACCCAGCTCGGTCAGCGGTGTATCGCGCTCCAGGGCCGCTGGCACAAGCTTAAGGTGGCTAACAATCAGATCGCGCAGGATGCGTTCTACCCCGTCCGTCAGCGCATCGTCGGAAACCGTTGGTGGCACGTGCACCGCCGACGCCCCGGATTCCTGTTCGCAACAGAAAACCCCGTCGCTCATGGCCTGCAACACCTGCTGCCCCAACCCGTCCAACTCCGGTGCCAGACACTGCGCCGTGTGAAATCCTCCGTCACTCAGCACCCTCAGCCAACTCTCCGTCGCCAGCCCTGGCGCGCCCTCCAGCCTCAGCCAAGGGTCGTCGGCCAGCCACCACCCGTCCAATAAACCGAAAGTCAGGTGGGTATAGACACTGGCGGCGGCCATTTCATTGATCAGCAGCAACCCGTTGCGTTTCAGCAGGCTCTTGCTGTGACTCAAGGAGCGACGAATATCCCGTGTGGCATGCAGCACGTTAGCGGCCAGCACGATGTCATAGCTGCCAACGTCCAGCCCCTGCGCCGCAACAGATTGCTCGATATTCAGCCGGCGCGTACGCAGATAAGGGGCCTGCGCCTGGAAGACCGCCTGTGCATGGGGGAAAAACGCCGGTGAAATATCGGTATAGGCATACTCTTCAATATTCGCCTGGTAGCGGGCCAGACGCTTAAACAGGCTGGCGCTGGTGCCGCCAGTACCGGCACCGATCTCCAGAATGCGCAAACGGCAGTCCGGTTGTTGTTCCAGCCGCGCCTGGACATACTGCTCCAGACGGTCGGCCAGCAAATCGTTAAACAGCTCCACCAACGGGTGGTCGCGGTAAATCCCCTCCACCAGTTCCAGCCCACCTTGCGGGAAGATCACCGCTGTGGCGGCCTGCTCACCGGACAAAATCGCCGACAGCGCACCCAGCGTCGTGTTAATCAGCCGCAGTTGCGCATCAACCCCGGGCTGCCCAGCCACCGTGGCGCAAAAATCCTGCCACTGCGCCCACGTCTCTTGCCACTCCGGTGCCGGGCTAGACACATCGATACCGTTTTTTTGCAGTAGATAGCTCGCCGCAACGCGCCAGCGCTGCCAGGCTGCGGGGGCAGAAGCTCCCTCATCCAGCCAATTCATCTGCGCCAGTTGCGCCCACAGCAGCCGGCTTAAGTGCTGCTCCATCGCCTGCACTGGTGCCAAACCGCCGGGATGCGCCACGGGGGGCAACGCCGGTAACATCATTTCCGGCAAAGCCGGGGCGATGGCAATCGTCTTCCCGCCGGGGTCGGTTAACGCCCGCGCCACCGACGCATCCGTGGTCTTGATAAACCCGAGCTGATGCAGTGGGCTGGCAAGCAGTTTCTCCAACGCCGCCATCGCCTGTGGGGCCTCCACCGACCCCAGGCCCAACTGCGCCATGCGTATGCGGTAGGCGTCATCCGCCACCACCCCGACGTTGCCCCAGTACCCCCAGTGCATCACTTTCACGGGATACGGCCTGCTGCGTTGATTATGCGCCACGGCATCGGCGTAACAGCAGCCTGCGGCATAATTCGCCTGCGCAGCGGCTTTGCTGAAGCTCTGCATTGCGGAGAAAAACAGCATGAAGTCCAGCGACAGCTCGCCAAACACGGCGGCAAGGTTGTGTGCGGTAAGGCTCTTGGCGCACAGCGCTCGGTTGAACGTGGTTTCATCCATTGTCGCCAGTGGACCGTCGGCTAGCACGATCGCAGAATGCACCACGCCGTGAACAGCACCGAACTGCTCACCGATCGACTCCCGCGCCAGCTCCAGCGCATCCCGGTCGGTGGCATCGGCCTGAAGATAGCGCGGACGTGGCCCCAACTCGCCCAACCTGTCAAGCTGAGCCTTGATCGCGGCATCTTCGGCACGACGTCCCAGCCAGATGGTCTGTGCCTGATAACGGCGGATCAGGTATTCGCTGAACGCACAACCAATGCCGCCCGCACCGCCCAGAATAACGTACACCCCCTGTTGCCGGAACGCAGGGGCTGCAACCTCAAAGGGGCGACACAGCCGCAGACAGGTGCGATGCCAGCGATATTCGCGCCATAATTGGGCATTGCCCTGGCCGTCGGCGCTTCGGCTTTGCCATCCGGTGTCTGCCAGCGTCTGTCCGGCGGGAAAATCAAGCAGCCGGATGCGCCACAACGGATACTCTTTCGCCAATGAACCGATCAGACCGTGAACCGCCGCCTGATCCGGATCGATCACTTCATCCCGCACGATAGCCTGCCCTTGGGTAGTCAGCACCGTCAACCGCAGCGGCCGTTGGCCGTATCCCAACTTTAGGAGCGCCTGTACCAGACGCAACCCGATAAGCACCGGCGCAGTTCCCGCTACCGCAGTCACCTGCCAGAGCAGGTGGTCGCAGGAGACAAGTCCGGACAGTTGCGCCAGTAGCGCTTTCGGCAGCGTATCCTGCTCATGCTCAATCCGTAACGTTGTCGGCTGCGGCCAATCGTTATCAGCCACGGGCGTTTCTTCCGTGGTTTGCCAGTCCGGGAACAGCATCAGTTCGCCAACTAATGGCACCGGTTCATTCACCGGCGCCGTTGCCATTCCGCCCCATTCCGGCGCAGCGCTGGCGATCAACTCCAACGCCAACTGCTGTTCATTATCATAAATCGCGATTTGCCAAGCGGGTTGCTCTGCTCCGATGCTGCGCCGGATGATCGCCGTCACCGCCGGTGGCAGTCGCCGCCAGCCGTAAACTGCGCTCACCTGCAGCGGCATCTCTGCGCCCAGCAGACATGTAACCTGCAGTACGCCATCAATCAGTTCAGGCGACCAGTCAAAGCTGTTTTTCTCCGTCTCCAGCGCGACAATGGCCAGATCTTCAGCGATCCAAACGCCACGCACGCCGGAGGTTTGCGGCCATCCTGTACTTGCCAGACGTGCATAAAACGCTTCCGCCGTCACCGCCTGCTGGCAGCGTTGCCTGAACGCATCCAGATCAACCGCGGATCCAGGCACCCCACCATGCTGTTCGGCATAGCCCTGGCAGTAAACCTGCGTCTGCCCGTCGTCGTTAGCGTATATCTCATAACCGATGCGTCCATCGTCCAACGGCTCGAGGGCAATATGTATTTCACACGCCCGCTCAACGACCAGCGGTTGCACGCAGACAATATTCGCCAAATTCAGACCGGCGTTGTCAGCCTGCCCCTCCAGCAGCAGGCTGACCGCGGCGCGCGCCCACTCCAGCTGCACCACCGCTGGCACCACCCTGAGCCCCTCTACCACATGCTCGCGCAGGAAGTTCTCACTCCCTGTCAACCGCGTGCTGTAACGCAGTTCATGGATATCCGACGTGTTGCGCTGCACCAGCGGATGCAGACCACGACCTTCACCTTCGCGCTCCGCCGCTATCCAGTAACGTTCCCGCGCGAACGGGTAGCCCGGCAGGCTCAACCGCACCGGCGCCGCATCACCAAACAGCCCCGACCAGTTCAGCCCGTAACCCTGGCAGTACAACTCCGCCAGCGACAGCAGCCCCTCGCGCAACGCACCGCGCTCTTCCTGTGCCACCGTCTCACCGATCAGCCGCTCGCCGTACGTCTGTAATCCCTTTTGCGCCCGGAACCCGCGCTTCACCTCCCCACGGAACAGGTTGCTGCGGCTCCCCCCTTCCAACGCCTGTTGCAGCACGTAACGCGTCTCTTCCTCGTCCTCCACCACCAGCGCGCAGCGGTGAGCAAAATGCTGACGCCCGTTCAACAACGTGTGGCTCAGCGCACTGAGCCGTGCCGCATCCCACGCTCCCACCGCCAGCTCTGCCGTCAACTCCGCCAGCCGCGTCTGTAACGCCGCTTCCGTCTTCGCCGACACGACCAGCAGGTGGCACTGACGCCCCACCGCCGGCCGCCTCACGCCCGCCGATTCCGCCCCGCGCACCACCACGTGCGCATTGGTGCCGCTCACCCCGAACGCACTGACCGCCCCCGTTCTCACCCGGTCCGCCGCCACCGGCCACGGCTGCGCGGTTTTGTTGACATAGAACGGGCTGTTCGCCCAGTCGATATACTCGCTTTCCTGCTCGCAGTGCAGGCTCGCCGGGATGGTCTCGTGCCGCAGCGCCTCTATCAGCCCCACCAGGCTCACCAGTCCTGACGCCGCAAGCGTATGCCCCACGTTCGGCTTGCTCGAGCTCAACGCACACCCCTGCTGCCGCCCTTCATTGCCGAAGGCCTCGCACAGCGCGTTGATTTCCACCGGATCGCCCAACGGCGTTCCGGTGCCGTGCGTCACCACATAATCCACCGCGTCCGGGCTGAGCCCTGCCCGTTGATACACCTCGCGCAACAGTTGCGTTTGCGCTATCCCGTTCGGGGCCGTGATCCCCTGCGTCCGCCCGTCGTAGTTGATCCCGCTGCCCGCAATAACCGCCTGGATCGGATCGCCGTCCGCCTGCGCCCGCGACAGCCGTTTAAGCACCAATGCCACGCACGCCTCGCCCGCCACCAGGCCATTCGCCCGCCGGTCAAACGCGTAACATACCCCGTCCGGCGACAGCATCCCGGTGTCGTGCATGGCATCCAGCACGGTCGGCGTCAGCATCAGGTTGACCCCCGCCGCCAGCGCCGTGTCACACGCGTTGTCCAGCAGGCTGCGGCATGCCTGGTGCAGCGCCACCAGCCCGGACGAGCAGGCGGTGTTGATGGCCATCACCGGCCCCTGCAGATCCAGCACGTAGGCCAGCCTGGCGGCCAGAATACCGTCATGGTTGCCCATCACGCCCCCACGCCGCCCCACCCGCTGCAGGTAATCCCCCTGCTCCACGCCCACGAACATGCCCACCCGGTTTTCAGCCAGTTGACGTTCGCCGTAACCGGCATCTTCCAGCGCCCGCCACGCCTCCTGCAACAGCAGGCGCTGGCGCGGGTCCGTCAGTTCCGCCTCACGCGGCGACATCTCAAAGAACAGCGGGTCGAACTCGTCCGCCCCCGGCACCGCCCCCAGCCAGCGCGTCACCCCGTCGTCCCCCTCCAACCGCTCCGCCGGGTACCGGCCGATAACGCTGCGCCCTTCCGCCAGGATCGCCCACAGCTCCCGCGTAGTACGTGCGCCCGGGAAACGGCCACTCATGCCAATCACCGCGATCGGCTCGTCATCCTCCGGCTGGCTTGCCGGGGACCGCGACACGGGCTGGCGTAGCGGTAGATCTGGTGATACCGGCTGCGGTGCTGACGATGGCTGATAAAACGCCGTCAGTTCATCGCCGAAGGCGTCCTGCAAATAGGCGGCGAACTGCCCCAGGCTGGGGTAGCTGAAGAACAGCGACGGCGTGAATACCACACCGAAGTGGCGACTCAGGACTCGCGCAAACTCGGTCAGCGAAATGGAATCAAAGCCGTACTCGGTCAGTTGACGCTCCGGTGTGATTTCATGGCGCGGTAGCTTCAGCAGTTGCTGCGCCAGTTCGGTCAGGTCCCACAAGACCGACTCCGCCACATCCAGCCCCTTCAACTCCGGCCGTGCCCCGCCGCCAGCAGGTAAACGCTCAGGCCGCCGCGCTGACAGGCCCCCTGCCTGTGCCAACTGCGCCACCAGGCGTGGGCGGTCGCCGTACAGTACCGCCGCATGCGCCGTATCCTGCCCCAGCAACCGCGCCAGCGCCGCCACGCCTTCAGCGGCGGGTAACGGCACCAGGCCGCTGTCACGCAGTGCTGCCTGGGTTGCCGCCGTCATCCGCATCCCGGTTGCATCCCATAATGGCCAGTTCACCGACAGCGTACGCCCCGGCATCCGGCGTTGACGCTCACAGGCAAACTGGTCGAGGAAGGCATTGGCCGCGGCATAGCCGCTCTGCCCCTGGTTGCCCCACACCCCGGCCAGCGAGGAACACAGGATCATCCACTCCGGCGCCAGTTCACGCGTTGCCGCATCCAGCGCCGCCACCCCGGCCACCTTCGGGGCCAGCACCTTGTGCAACGCCTGCTGCGTCATGGTCGCCAGCAGGTGGTCTTCCAACACCCCCGCACAGTGCAGCACGCCATTCAGTCGCCCATGACGGGCAGCGATATCCTGCGCCAGTGCGTGCACCGCGGGCGCGTCACTGACATCCAGCGCATGCAGCTCTACCCGGGCCCCCGCCGCACGCAGCGCATCGGCAAACGCCTGATGCGCCGCCGCCGTCACGGTGCGGCCACTCAAAATCAGCAGCGGGCCAGCGGCCTGCTGTGCGATGGCCTGGGCCATCACCCGGCCCAGGCCACCCAGGCCTCCGGTTATCCAATAAACGCCGCCGTCACGCCACGGCATAACAGGGTCATTCACCGGCAGCTCTGCCCAACGCTGCACTTCACGCCGCCCGTCACGGTAGCGCACCAGCGGCTCCTCGGCGGCGGCTTCCGCATGCAGCAGCGCCGCCAATGCGCTCTCGTCCTTCAGCGCGGCCGGGTCGAGGATCAGCGTCTGACAACGCAGGTGCGGATACTCTTGCATCGCGCTGAATAGCATGGCGCTCAGCCCCTGCATCAGTACAACCTCATCGTCCTCCATCAACACCAGTTGAATACGGCGTGGTTGCCCCTCCGACACCACCAGTTGCGCCTGCAAATCGGCCAGAATATCCTCGGCGTACTGCGCATAACGCTGCGCCGCACTCCCCTGTGCCGTAAAAAGAACATTCTGCGCCGTCATCAAGGACGCAGGCAACGCCGTGTCACACCACAGCCGCCGTACCTCCTCACTGGAATAAGTGGATGACGTCAGTGCCTGTTCTACCCAAGACGGCGCGATATACACCGCCGCAACTTCAGTGGCAATCGCCAAATCAGGTGAAGGCACTGTCTCCACCGCCAACGGTGCCCAGTAGCGCTCTTTGGCAAACGGATACCCCGGCAAACTGATGCGTTGCGGTTTCAATTCTGGCCACAGGGCGAGAGGAGAAATCTCTGTTCCCATAACCCAGCTTCGCGCCAGTTCGCTTAGCAGCCCAGCATCGGGAACGGTATTACCCAACTCCAACGGCTCGGGTGCCGCTACGGAATGGTCCAGCTCGCCGCGATAGCCATGTTCTTCTTCCGTTGTGCCAGCAATCTGTGCCCGGAGCTGATCCATCAACCTGGCCTGCGAATCCACCACCAGCGCCAGCCGGCAGTTCATCGCCTCGCGCCCCGTCAGCAGCGTCCAGGACAGATCCGCCAGATTAACCTCGCGTTCCGCAAGAAATCCCAGCAATTGCTCCGCCTGTGCCTGTAAACGTTCCTGAGTACGCGCAGATAGCACGATCAGCTGTGGCCCCTGCACCGGCGTCGGTGCGATCTCACCCCGATACTCTTCAACGATCAGGTGCGCGTTCGCCCCGCCCGCCCCGAAGGACGACAAACCGGCAATGCGCGGGAACTCACGCATTTCGCCGTTCACCGCCAACTGCGGGCGCAGCCAGGGACCGGTTTGCTGCTGCACCACGAACGGCGTCTGGCTGAAATCGATATGCGGATTGAGGGTTTCGCTGTGCAGGCTTTTCACCCGTTGACCATGTTGCATCTGCAATAGGATCTTGCTTAAACCGGCCATACCCGCCGCACTTTCACAATGGCCGATGTTGGATTTGACCGATCCGATGGCGCAGTACTGACGTTTTTCACTGCCGAACGCCTGGCTCAAACCACGGATCTCGATCGGATCGCCCAGCGTGGTACCGGTGCCGTGTGCCTCTACATAGCTGACCGCTTCGGCGCTCACGCCCGCCTCACGCAACGCCCGGCGGATCACCCAACTCTGCATTTTAGGGTTGGGCACGGTATAGCCATTCACCTTGCCGCCGTGATTCAGCGCACTGCCCTTGATCACGCCATAGATATGGTCGCCGTCCGCCACCGCCTGTTGCAGCGGCTTGAGTATGACCGCGCCCACCCCTTCGGCAGGAATGTAGCCATCACCATCGGCAGCGAAACTTTTGCAGCGCCCATGAGTGGATGCGGCCTGAATCTGTGATAACAGCAGGTATTTATTCGGATGGACGGAGACGTTAACGCCCCCCGCAACCGCCACATGACATTCGCCACGGCGCAGGCTGTAGCAAGCCAGATGGATCGCAGTCAATGAGGAGGAACACATGGTGTCCACGGCCATACTGGGGCCGTGGAAATTGCAGAAATACGAGACCCGGTTGGCAATGGACGCCGCACTTCCGGACAGCAGCATCGGCCGCCCCTGGGTCTGTGCCTGAGCACCGTAGAGCTGATACTCTTCATACATCACACCGGCAAAGACGCCGGTTATCATAGAATCCGTACTGAGTTGCTGCCGGGTGTAGCCAGCGTCTTCAATAGCATGCCAGGCACACTGTAAAAACAGACGTTCCTGCGGATCGAGATACTCGGCTTCACGCGGAGAAATATTGAAAAACTGGGGATCGAATTCGTCCACACCGTCAATAAAGCCCCCCCAGCCGCTGAGGCCTGCCAACTCAAGTTCTGTCGCCTGCGGGAAATAACGCCGCCATTCCCAGCGATCCGGGGGGATGGGGGTAATACCGTCGACACCATTAAGCAGGTTGAGCCAGAACTGTTCCAGGTTGGCGGCTCCGGGATAACGCCCGCTCAGCCCGATGATGGCAATGTCCAGCGGTTGCGCGCTGTCATGCACGACTGCCTTGACTGGCGCTGGCCAACCGCGCTGGCCCCGGCGGCGTTTTTTTTCGTTCGGTGCCACCCCGACCGGTTCAACTTCTTCCTGCGGCGGTGCATCAAGTAGGCGTGCAAGCACCTCCTTGTGGTGCGCAATGAAATAGTGCACCAATTCGGCAATGCTTTGGCATTCAAAAAACAACGTTACGGGCAAAGGCCCAAAAAGGCTCTCCAGCTCACGGGTCAGGGTGACCGCCATCAGGGAGTCGATGCCGTATTTTTCCAGCGCCACCTGCTCATCGATCCTGGCCACCGCCACATTCAGCGTGCGGGCCAGGCGCTGTTTCAGAGTAAGCGTCGTTAAATCCCCACAGTGTTCGGTCGTGGGGTTTAAGGTAGGGTGATTTTCCAGGGCAGCAGCGTGTCCCAGTCGATGGCGTCGTCCGGCGATTTCAGCGCCGTCAGCAACGCATGCAGATAGTCGTACGGGTTCAGCCCATTGATGCGGGCGCTTTCTACCAGGCTGTACAGCAGGGCGCTCGCCTGAGCGCCAGCTTCCGTATTGG
>NZ_JBLJAK010000110.1:0-1500 GCF_047530105.1 Serratia sp. T13T92
GGGTAATAACTGTTTGAGCAGAGATTCTTTATGTTCTGCAGAGTAGGTTTGCATCGGGTTAGTTTCCTCGCCCCTGAGGTTCAATGGATTGAATCAGTTCAGGCGACAACTACCCTGACATGGGGGGGCTGGATCATGACGAACATGTTGTGTTTACGACTCCCCCCTGCATGGGATTGGACTATGTCGTCAAACAGTTGATCTCGTTAAGAGGGATTGCTAAGCAGCTGAATTTGGTGTTGCGTCTTCAAGACGGACGTACAGTCTTCCCTGGAGGAATCGATCTGGAGGATATTTACACTTATCTGAAGGACAGTCATTTCACGGAGCAGTTTGGGGATGCGCTCACTGACTACCCCTATGCGTCGTATATGCTGAGGAAGTTTACGGGACTCTGTACCCAACCGCGTGAACTGGGGAAGAAGATTATTCGGCATGCTGAAAAAGTGGAACTGCACATTTACCGGCTTTATATTTTGCGAAATGCGATTGTTCATAACGCAGGATCGAGTCCCTACATTCAGTTTTTGGCGGTGAACCTCGAGCATTATCTGCGTGGTACCATTAATGCCATGTTTTATACCGCATCAATGTTTCCTGTTGTGCGTTCTCCGGAAGAAGCTTTTCAGCGCTACCTTCACATGTATGAAATGTTGGTAAAAGAGCTCGAGCCTACATTCAGCATTCCGCAAGGGGAGCACCGCAGTGTAGAGTCATTGATCGAACAGAATAAGATAACGCCCTCAGATCCAATGCTTAAAGCATGGCTAAAACTACACAAGTAATTTATTTGTATTCTTTGTGTATTACATAAAGATGGCGCTTCTGGCTGTGACTGATTACCTTTGTTAGGGTACAAGCGGGATGGGCAATCCATAAGTCAAAATCGCGTCAATGTAATATGTTGTGCTTACATGTGTAATACAATGGTAAGCATTATAAGTATGACCTGAATAGGTCATGGACAAGGTCTCTATTAGCTTATCGGTACCTCAGTATGAGGGCGTGTAGTTCTTATGTAATACATATGAACTACACTCTTTGATTCAGCGGGGACTATATCCCACATCGGCGAGTGATTTTTGCAGTGCCGAGATGGCGTCTTTGATCACCCATGTCTCATCATCGTCGACGGCGCAAGCACGCATTTCTGACCAGGACAGGCGTTTGACGAATTGCGCTAGAGCCATTGCCTGGCTTTCGGTTAGTTCAGTTGTGACGGTAACAGCAGTCATCGCTTTCTTCTCCTTTTTTGTAATTCAAAAAGATTACTTATGTAAGTCTAATGTATTACAGATTCTCTTTAATCATTTCCAACATTTTCGCCGGCCCGACTTCTTTGGCCAGATACAGCGCGGCACGCAACACGGTTGAATCGTAAGCGTCGTTAAATCCCCACAGTGTTCGGTCGTGGGGTTTAAGGTAGGGTGATTTTCCAGGGCAGCAGCGTGTCCCAGTCGATGGCGTCGTCCGGCGATTTCAGCGCCGTCAGCAACGCAT
>NZ_JBLJAK010000111.1:0-1462 GCF_047530105.1 Serratia sp. T13T92
TAAGCCAGATACCAACGAACACATTGCGCGATGATATCGATGGGATAATGCAAGCGTTTAAAGGCATTTCTGATCAGAGACATTAATAGGCAACATTACAAAAAAACAGCATATTACCTGACGCCGCCTTAACGCGACAGAGCCCTTTGGCTGGCCTGTGCCCGTTAATGCGACAGAGTCGATAGGAGCTCACAAAAAAACAATCAAGCTTGCTTGATTGTTTTTTTTGTGATAAAATTTCAATATACATACGTAATTAATAAACAAAAAATCACTTTTAATTAATGAAACAAAATCAGAACGATGCCGCCAGTAAAATCATAACTCGCTTTTTCAGGAACATGCTGGAAAAAAAACGTTTACAATCAGCAAAATCAGCATTTGACACCATGCGTACCGGTACTGATTTTCAACAAGCCGTGGAACGCATTAATGAATACACTAGACCGGTTTGGGATGACACTGAGAGTAAGTTTATCAATCTGAATCAGAACCTTGCTGAAAAAATAAAGGACTTTCAGCAACTGGATTTTCAGATGATATCAAGACACAATTTGACGGATAGTTTTAAGGTAATAAACCCACTTGCCATAGATGAACAGTCATTTTTGGATTTTTTCATAAAACAAGACTTTTATCTTGTCCATGCCACCAACAAAAAATTTGAAAATAATGATGGGCATATACAACTAAAGTCACGAACTCGCCTTTTGAAAGATAATGTAAATCACGTTAGCAACTCTGAAGTAGATATAGATCGACTAAAGAATGAGGACTATGTTTTCTTTTCTTTAGAAATTGGAGAGCCACTCTGGAAGTCATGTAGTCGATTTGGACAATCCTATTACAAAATAAAATTTCATCACGAACCATTTAAATATGCATCCATGGTTCTGTTGGATCAATTACTTAGAGAGTGGGTAACTATACATATCGAAGGAATCAGTACAGATGGAAAGCTAGCACTAGAAAAGAATAGACACAGACTTGATGTTTTTGGTGTCATGTTTCATGGGAGAGAGTCTTCAATTTACGGGTTGGCATATAACATAATCAGTACAAGCAGGCTTCTTCCTGAGGTGGATAGAAAATTAATCATTACAGCAAGGGATCCTCGGCAACTCAACGCCATCATAAACTCTTTCTTTAGACCAGAGATAAGGATTGCAAACATTGTTAATGTTTCACGTGGAAAGTATACAGTAGGTGAGTTCCCTAATAATTTTCAATTGTGACGCCTCCAATTGGTTGAATCTGATGTATAAAGCGGGCTTTTGAGGTTCTCTCATTGCCAGCGTTACCGTTGCTCTGTCGCATTAACGGGCACAGGCCAGACAAAGTTGGTGTTGCCGATTATTTAGGCAGCCAACAGATAAAATTGTTCCGCAGGTGACAGTCCTTCACGTTCCGGATGCTGATAGTGTCCTTTGCGTATCATGTGGGTCAATTCGATGCCCGCCAA
>NZ_JBLJAK010000112.1:0-1428 GCF_047530105.1 Serratia sp. T13T92
GCCTCTATGGGGCTCCTGTCCTTCCATAAGCCCTTTCAGCCACTTATAAACAGCATAAAGAAGCGCCAGCAGCGCCATCTTCTTCATATTTTGCGCTGTCGCCGCAAGCAGACACTGCATCTGCACTTTCGACAGACCGCGGAACCGCGCATATCGATGCCCATGGTGCTGTTTCGCATCCGCGAAGCTTCTTTCAACCGTTTCTTTGCGCCGCGCATACACCTTCTTGCCCCATTTCGTCAGTCGCAACCTGTTCGCTTCCTCTTTCGCCCCTTCCCATACGTGCCGCGTTATCGTTTTCTGTGCTTTGCTGTTCTGCGTGCATTGCCCTCTCTGCTCGCACCGCTGGCACACTGCCGGCTCTGAACGATAATGCCGATAGCCGTTGCGGTCCGTTGTGCCGTATATCAGGAGTTCCTCCGCCGGACACACATACACATCACGCGCCTCGTCATACCTGAAGTGCTTTTTCTGGAAGTCATTCAGCCCTTTGTGTGGCCTGCGATAACCCGGTACCAACGCGATACTCATCTCCTGCGTCAGATGGCACACCGCCGAGGTAAAATAACCCGCATCCACACCCACGGCGACCGTATCAAGGTTGAACCGCTCCACCTGCCGTGCCAGCCTGCCAATGAACGGCTGGCTATCGTGCACATTGCCCGGCGTGACATGGGTATCCATGATGATGCCGTGCTTGCCGTCCACCGTGCGGTGGTCCAGATAGAAGAAGCCCTTTGGCTTGTTGTCCCGGTGCATAAAGCCGCTTTCTGGGTCGGTGATGCTGACTTTGGTGTTTTTAACGGCGTCGTTTTTGGTTGTTTTTCTTGCGGCGGGCAGCGGCTTTTTTTCGCGTTTCTTCCTGTCGGCCTCCACGGCATCATTCAACTGTGTGAAGTATTCACTGACGCCTTCAGGGCGCAGTTCATTCACGGCCTTGCGCGGGTTGGCATCGGCTTTCAGGTGGGTGCTGTCGGTGTAGAGCACACGTCCGTTTGCCATCCCCTGACCCAGAGCCTGTAACACGATATGGTCAAAAATCTGCTGGAAGACATCGCTGTTGTTGAAGCGACGAATGCGGTTCTGGCTCAGGGTTGAGGCGTCGGGGACCTTCTCGGTCAGCCCCATACGCAGGAACCAGCGGTAAGCGACATTGACCTGGATTTCCTTGACCAGACGGCGCTCTGAGGGGACACCGAAGAGGTAGCCCAACAGCATCATTTTAATCAGGCGAACGGGGTCGATTGCGGGTCTGCCATTATCGGGGCAATAAAGGTGAGCAACGGCATCGCGGATAAATTCAAAATCAATGGCGGCATCGATTTTACGGACCAGATGGTCTTCGGGAACCAGTTCATCAAGGGTAATGGTTTCAAACTGGTACTGATGGGGAGAAGGTTCTTTGAGCATGGCAGTCAGTCCGTTTTT
>NZ_JBLJAK010000113.1:0-1381 GCF_047530105.1 Serratia sp. T13T92
GGATAATGAGATGGACGCTCCTACCACGGCATCGCAATGTGCCACAATTTGAGTGTCTAACCTCAACAGCAGGAGCGTCCAAATGAAAGTATCGACTCTTGGTATCGACTTGGCAAAAAACGTTTTTCAACTTCATGGTGTCGATCGCAACGGCAACACTGTCCTGAAGAAAAAACTGACTCGCGATAAATTCGTGCCTTTCGTGATGCAACTGGAGCCTTGTCTGATAGGGATGGAGGCCTGTTCTTCCAGTCATCATTTCGCACGCGTACTGGCTCAATTCGGCCATCAGGTCAAACTGATACCGCCGCAGTACGTTAAACCCTACGTCAAAACCAACAAGACCGATGCAGCCGATGCCGAAGCCATTTGTGAAGCAGTTGCCCGACCTAACATGCGCTTTGTGCAGGTGAAAACCACCGAACAACAGACTGTTCTGGCACTTCATACCGAACGCGATATCCTCGTCCGGGAACGTATCGCTTGTGTGAACAGTTTACGTGCCGTGCTGGCCGAGTTTGGGCTTGTGATGCCAACCGGTCATCGTGCTCTCCATCAAGGTATTCCTGAAATACTGGAAAACGGTGATATCGTCTTGTCCCCGTTTGTACGCCGCAGCGTAGCACGCCAGTTTGAACATATCCTGGCGCTTGAAGAGCAGGTTGCCCTGATTGAACAAGAGTTGGCCCAATGGGCGAAGACACAACCGGCCTGTCAGCGAGTCATGAAAGTTCCGGGAGTGGGGCTGCTAACGTCGACCTATCTGGTGGCTTCGGTAGGTAATGGGCAACAATTCCACTGCGCGAAGCAATTTGCTGCGTGGCTGGGTTTGACACCACGAGAGCATTCGAGTGGAGGCAAACAACGGCTGGGCAGCATGAGCAAACGGGGTGATGGCTACTTCCGGTATTTGCTGGTGCACGGTGCCCGAGCGGTTGTGTCGGTGATCGAACGACACAAAGAAGAGATGCCGTGGTTATCAGCGCTGCTCCAAAGGAAAAACCACAACGTGGCCGTAGTGGCACAGGCGAGTAAAACAGCGCGTATTCTATGGTCAATGTTGGTGAAAGAAACAGAATATCGACCCGGAACCGCCCATTGAGGCGAGCTCAACGGGGAGTTCCGGGTCAGCAAGAGTAAACGCAGTCCGATAGTTGCACGTGTAATCAAGAAGATGGCGAAACAGGTAAGACCGCAGGTGAGACATGCCGTATCGCGCAAGGGCAACCTGGCCCGTAGGGATGATAGGCACTCACCTGGCGGATTTCATCATGGTTCGGGTCGTAAAGACCCAGAAAGAAACCGAATATATGCCTGCAATACCTGTTCACCTTTTTCAAGAAAACACTGGCGTTATCGGGAGCGTCCATATATGCGCGAT
>NZ_JBLJAK010000114.1:0-1240 GCF_047530105.1 Serratia sp. T13T92
AAAAGGGCGTGCCATTCTTCGGGCGTGCGGATGTTCCTCATGGGTTTGCTCCGTGTTGATGATCGGGAACAAGATCATGGCAACATCGCGAACGCAATAACAGGTGGGGTTCCAGCGACGCTTACGTCTAATCTGTGCGCAATAATCGGCGACATCATCCCAAATGAGCTCCCTGCCGCCGCTTGGCACAAACCAGCTGGTTACCGTGAACCGGTACGTTATCGGTATACCTTCGCCTGGCCTCGGCGTTGCCGTGATGGTCACCTCGCCTGCGGGTTTGCTGCTGAACAGCACGATACCGTCTCCATCGACGCTCACGTCTGCCGGCTGACTCGAACTCCAAGTGTAATCGCCCGCGGGCTTATTCGTGTTTAGCGTGAATGTCGCCCCCGTGAATGCCGTCGTCGGGAATCCAACATCCAATTCGAATATCCCGTTAGTCGGATTCACCTGTGTCACTATGTCGGTGAACTTCGGTGGTTCGACGAACGTCACATTCTCAGGGATATTCACCACCCCTATCGAAATGACCCGCGGTCTCAATGTCGCGACACCAGCCTTGATGCTTTTCAATGTGGCTGTGTATATCCCTGAGATTCCTGGGTCTGTCTCTGCCACCGTACCCACAAAGACATTGGTATCGTTCATGTCAATGCCGTTTACAGAAAAGGTGACGTCAGTCAGACCCGTGATCTTGTGGTTACTCACATCCAATGCTGTAAATGTCAAGATGGACAAATCATTATTATCAGCCAAAATACTTGCTTTGCTGACGGTGAATGTTGATGTTCCTGCATTAATAGCGCCGACTACAAAGTTGACCGTTTTCTCCTTCCCAGGGTCCGCCGCATTGACCGCCGACTTCGCTGTCACCGTCACCGCTTCAACCGTACCGTCCTTCAGCGTCACCGTGGCCTGGCCGTTGGTGTCCGTGACTGTTGGCGTACCCAACACTGCATCACCGGCAGAGGTGGTAAAGGTCACCGCCGTATTCGGCACCGGGTTGTTGTTGGCGTTCGTCAATGTCGCCGTAAAGGTAATGATTTTCTTGCCATCCGCCTCCTGCTCCAGGTCCGGCTTACTGGTCAGTGCCGACACCACGCTGGTTAACTCGTCCACCACAAACGTCGAGGTCTTCTCACCCGTGGTCATGCTGCCCACGCCCGCCGTCACCTGATTGCCTGCCGCCACCAGACTCACCAGTGTGGCCGCTGCCACACCCTGTGCGTTGGTCTGCACC
>NZ_JBLJAK010000115.1:0-1224 GCF_047530105.1 Serratia sp. T13T92
CCAGTACGGTGATTTTATCCGGGGCTAGCCAGTGGGTCACTTTGTTGCATTTCAACTGGGAATGGGGCATGGGGCACTTAGTCGCGTGTCCACTATTGCTGGGTAAGATCAGGTCACTTTGTTGCATTTCGTTTGGGAATTGGCGATCCGGGGCTAGCCAGTGGGTCACTTTGTTGCATTTCAACTGGGCGTGGGGCGTCAAGAGCATACATATTAGGGAACTCACCTACTGTATACTTTCCACGTGAAACATTAACAATGTTTGCAATCCTTATCTCTGGTCTAAAGAAAGAGTTTATGATTGCGTTGAGTTGCCGAGGATCCCTTGCTGTAATGATTAATTTTCTATCCTCCTCAGGAAGAAGCCTGCTTGTACTGATTATGTTATATGCCAACCCGTAAATTGAAGACTTTCTCCCATGAAACATGACACCAAAAACATCAAATTTGTATCTATTCCTTTCTAGTGCTCGCATTCCATCGGTACTGATTCCTTCGATATGTATAGTTACCCACTCTCTAAGTAATTGATCCAACAGAACCATGGATGCATATTTAAATGATTCGTGATGAAATTTTATTTTGTAATAGGATTGTCCAAATCGACTACATGACTTCCAGAGTGGCTCTCCAATTTCTAAAGAAAAGAAAACATAGTCCTCATTCTTTAGTCGAACTATATCTGCTTCAGAATTGCTAAAGTATTTTACATTATCTTTCAAAAGACGAGTTCGTGACTTTAGTTGTATATGTCCATCATTATTTTCAATTTTTTTGTTGGTGGCATGGACAAGATAAAAGTCTTGTTTTATGAAAAAATCCAAAAATGACTGTTCATCTATGGCAAGTGGGTTTATTTCCTTAAAACTATCCGTCAAATTGTGTCTTGATATCATCTGAAAATCCAGTTGCTGAAAGTCCTTTATTTTTTCAGCAAGGTTCTGATTCAGATTGATAAATTTACTCTCAGTGTCATCCCAAGCCTGCATAGTGGATTCATTCATGCTATCCACGGCTTTTTGAAAATCAGCACCGGTACGCATGGTGTCAAATGCTGATTTTGCTGATTGTAAACGTTTTTTTTCCAACATGTTCCTGAAAAAGCGAGTTATGATTTTACTGGCGGCATCGTTCTGATTTTGTTTCATTAATTAAAAGTGACTCTTTGTTTATTAATTACGTATGTATATTGAATATTCTATCACAAAAAAAACAATCAACCAA
>NZ_JBLJAK010000116.1:0-1215 GCF_047530105.1 Serratia sp. T13T92
GGGAGAGATACCGTCTTGTCGGCTATCCGGCAAGCGGTATTTCCGCATTAAATGTCTTTCCTGATTTCACCACACCATAGGCCAGTTGCAGCAGTTTTCGCATCGCCGCACACACTCTCTCTTTGCCCGATTTCCCACGCAGCTTCAGCCTTTCTGTTAAGTCTTTAACCACAACATTGTATTGGCTTGCCACCACCGCGGGCATGTATAACGCGCTTCGTAGCTCACCGTGTCCCACTTTCGATAACCGGCTTTTCCCTTTAAACATCCCCGACTCACATCGCTGTGGATTTAGTCCTGCGTACGCTACCAGGGCCTTGCTGCTGGTGAACCGACGCAGGTTTCCTGCGAAGGCCAGCAGGCTGGAGCTCAGCATCTCTCCCACTCCAGGGATACTTTTTAGCAACTCGCTGTCCCGTTTCAGGTCAGGGTTATCATCGATGTGCTGACTGATTTTCTTCTTCGTTTCTCGTATCAGTTCATCCAACGTGGCGATGTGCTCATTGAGTGAAGGGACGATGACTGCTTCGGCCACCTCCAGGCGATTTTCTTCCATCTGACGCATCTCTTCCAGGTTCTTAAGATGCCTGACCAACGCGGTCAACTGGCGCTCACTCAACGGGGCTGGGAACCACGGGTCAGGCTGATGCAGTGCGCAGTAGCGGGCTATCATCGCTGCATCGCTTTTGTCCGTTTTGTTCCGGGCCAGTTCTGTATTGCCGAAGGAATGGATACACGCCGGATTCATCAGACTGACGTGGTAGTTGTTGTCTGCCAGATAAGTGGCCAGTTCCGTACTGTAGCTCCCGGTGGCTTCCATGCAGACATGACAGTCGCCAAAGCGGCTCAACCAGGCTGCGAACTCGCGGCATCCAGAAGGGGTATTGGCAAACTTTTTGGTTTTATACTTCTGATTGTCCAGCAGTACGGCGACATCAAATTTGTGTTTGGCGATATCAACGCCGACAGGGGTTCTACGCATTATGGCACTCCATAACCATGTCTGAAATTTATCGCCGGACCATCCTTATATGTGGGTGCTCATAGGCACAGGATACCGTTCGGTCTAGAAGGCGACAGGGAAATAGACAGCCGGGGCACAATCTCTCCCACGGGCTCATAGGCACTAGGGTTAGGGGGAGCTCACCGGCTATCTCCCGATGATCAGTCGGGGATCTTCTCCGCTAAGGCGGAGAAGATCAAGACATAAGGGTT
>NZ_JBLJAK010000117.1:0-1169 GCF_047530105.1 Serratia sp. T13T92
GCTTCCGCATAACACGCACTGGTACGGATCCACATTGGTAAATTTCTTCATCAGCGACGCAAAGCCCGGTTTCTGTGGTTTTGCCTTCATCTCAATCCCCAGGGCGGTATAGACCTTAGGCAATAACTCACCCCGTTTGCGGTTGGCCAGAAAACCGTAATACCTGACCATCTTAAAATGGCGTGACGGGATATGGCTGATATAGCGCCACAGAATCTCTTCCTGGCTGAGTCGTTGCGTGCGGTGTTGCTGAGTCCGGTGGTCATAGTAATGATGAACCACGGCTCCGCTGGTGTAATGACGCAGTTTTGAGGCTGCGATCGGCGGCCGTTTCAGATAGCGGCCGAGGTAATTGACGTTTTGCCGGGCATTTTTCGTCTTTTTGGCAAAGTGGATTTTCCAGCGACGCTGAAACTGCGCCTCAAGAAACTGGCACCATTCCCGGTAATCCCGAATGTGCTTATAGTCTGAAGCAGGTAAATTGAGCGAGACGTAGCTTTCACGCAACAGGGCGATGACGGCCTGACGCCAATAGCGCTCAACGATTTTCTTTTTGAAGTAAACCGGCCGCCAGACGCCGTGTTTGAGGCACAAACCTCCGCGAGTGACGGACAGATGAATGTGCGGATGCTGATTGAGCTGGCGGCCGTAGGTATGCAGGGCCACAAACAGGCCTATTTCGATATCGAGCTTTTTGGCCCATTTCAGCAGGGTATTGGCGGCACAGGCGAAGAGTTTATTGAGCAGGGTCCAGTTGTTGGCAAAGGCGGGCCAGAGTTTATCGGGCATGGTGAAGGTGATGTGCTGCCATTCGCAGTCGTGCAGTATGTGTTGTTGCTCAGCAATCCATTGCTCGGTGGCTTTCATGCCACAGGCGCTGCAGCCTTTGCTTTTACAACTTTGGCAGACGTATTTGGTGTGAGAACAGTGGGCAGAAGTGCAGCCATATCGGCGAACGCCCATGGCACCGGTCCCGCAGGCGAGCATCCGCTCGACGACCAGTTTGGTCCATTCGGGGACGACGTTGCCGTGTTTAGCGAGTAACTGGCCCCAGCCATCATCAATCTGGAAGAGGAGTTTTGCTGGTCGAGGTATGTGCATACGCGGGAGTATAGCGAGCTACGATGGTTGAAGAAAGTCACTCTCTAACAGAATCTTAGCTCCCGCCG
>NZ_JBLJAK010000118.1:0-1164 GCF_047530105.1 Serratia sp. T13T92
AAAAAGGGCGTGCCATTCTTCGGGCGTGCGGATGTTCCTCATGGGTTTGCTCCGTGTTGATGATCGGGAACAAGATCATGGCAACATCGCGAACGCAATAACAGGTGGGGTTCCAGCGACGCTTACATTATTTCAGTGAGGCCGGCTGTGACTATTGTGGCTACCGGCGTTATGAAGAAGGCCGTCTGGTTGAGTGTGCTGATGACAGTCTGGAGTATGACGACGAGGATGAGCACGGATGGAGTGATGTTATTGGCCCGGACTGGCTGCTGGGTAATGTAGCGCACTATGGTGGTTAAATAGCAACCTCTCAGGGGGCGTGTCGAGAACCGTGCGCTCCTGAGCATGTTATCCACAGGCTGTCCGGTACCTTACTGACCTGCACTGTGGACAACCGACTTCGGTGGGCGGGAAAACTCTTCTGCAGGCTGAAGCCTGCAGGGACCGAAGCCCGGCGCCTGCGGCGCTCCGGCCCGGTTCCGGATGTCCTCAAATCATGCGATTCAGGGCGGTAAATATTTCCAATTCCGGGGTTAAATCTGTCAGGTGCATAATGCAAAAAAAAGTGCAGAAAATGCACTTATTTAAATTATATTTTTAACCGAATTTCGGGGCATAAAAGCGCCACAATTAAAGAAATTCAAACCCGTCTGGGCCCCTTCGGCTTCCCGGTGACCCGGGTCGTCGCCTGCACTTCGCCGGGTGTCCCCGTGGCCACCAGGCTACGCGGAGCCAGTACGGGGCCTGTCTCCGTCCCGTTGGGATAGCAAGCGATGCCTGAAGGGCGGCGTGAGCAGCTGCCGTTCCGGCAGCGCCACTTTAACTGGCCGTCTCTGACGGCCGCTAAGGAAAGCCGGTAAACCGGCTTCTCTGGCGCCCACTTTGGCCCCGTTGTCAGCGGTGTTCACTTTTGCTGTGACTGACGCTGCCCCGTTCCGGTCCGTAAACAAGGGGCCGGCTGAAGCCTGATGCCTGCGCCCGTTCGCACTCCCTCCCGTTGGTCAGTCGCTTGCGCTGCGGCTTTGTCATCCCCCTTGTTTCGTAAGCGTCGCTGGAACCCCACCTGTTATTGCGTTCGCGATGTTGCCATGATCTTGTTCCCGATCATCAACACGGAGCAAACCCATGAGGAACATCCGCACGCCCGAAGAATGGCACGCCCTT
>NZ_JBLJAK010000119.1:0-1066 GCF_047530105.1 Serratia sp. T13T92
AACTGGCCCCAGCCATCATCAATCTGGAAGAGGAGTTTTGCTGGTCGAGGTATGTGCATACGCGGGAGTATAGCGAGCTACGATGGTTGAAGAAAGTCACTCTCTAACAGAATCTTAGCTCCCGCCGCAGGCGGGCTACTGTTCTAAACGTAGCCCCTTTTCTCAACAACCGCCATTTTTTAGGTTGATGATGTTATCGTTAAAGCGCGTAACGACAGAAACATACCGCTGGCAGGCATCATAGTCGGGGAAAGACACTCATCACAGCAAAGGGGACATTCAGCTGTCCGCAAATTCAGAGAGTAGAGATCCCTAAACCAGAATGTCCCCTTTGCCTGTGTATCAAGCCATCTACCGTCTTCGCCACACCATCAGCCTGGACACAGAGCGAATAGCCAATATCCGATAATCGTAATTGGTGGCCCTTGCTGGACTCGAACCAGCGACCGAGCGATTATGAGTCGCGCGCTCTAACCGACTGAGCTAAAGGGCCTCCATCAAAAAATAGTAAAAAAAACGCAGGTATGCATTACCTGCGTGAGGAGATTTTCCAAATCTCAAAATAGTTGGGGTACCTGGTCATATGGGCATGTCAGGCATCATTTTTATACCTCATGACAGGTATTTTTTTGTCTTCAAATTGTAAAGATATGTTTATGGCGTTGGTGCACGGATGGCTAAACGGGTATCATCAATGCCTGCCCATTCTGAGATGTGTTAACGATGCCGCATAAACACAACGCCAAAAAACGTCACCACATTCCCAAAGCAAAATACACCCTCACTAACTGGCCACAATACGAAGCCGGCCTGAAGCAACGCGGCCGCCTGACTCTTTGGATAACACCCGAAGCTATTGCACAATGGAAGGCCGCCGCCCGCACCACGCCTGGGGGCCTGGCTCGCTACTCTGACCTCGCCATCCAGACCTGCCTGATGCTGCGTACCGCCTTCCGGATACCCCTGCGCCAGGCTGAAGGCCTGATGGCGTCGGTCTTCAGCATGATGCATTTATCCCTTGCCGTGCCTGACCACTCCACCGTCAGCCGACGCGCTGCAGTATTGC